>NZ_JBAWDL010000176.1:0-19705 GCF_049590715.1 Flavobacterium sp. | reverse complement strand
AAAAATGGATCTTCTTCTTGCCAAATATTATGTAAGTATTCAGTTTCTATTCCACATATTGTTAAATTACATTGTGGATCTAAATCTATCATTAAAGTTTTCTTTCCTAATTCACTTAATGCAAAGCCTAAATGATAACCTAAAGTTGACTTTCCAACTCCTCCTTTATTATTAAACAGTGAGATTATTTTCATATATTTTCTTTTATTTACGGTTTTTCATAAAATGACAGCCAACTTGTATATATGCGAAACAAACCTTCGCATATACACCCAAAAATGGGGAGATTGGCGAAGGTTTGTTTCGTTTTTTATGTTTATCAAATATATCTATTTTTTTCTTACAAATAATAAAAGTCTATTTAAACTTAGAAACAATTTCAAAAACGATTTTAATAATACTAAACGCTAAAATAGCCCCGATTACTTCACAATACTTTTATTTTTATAGGAGTTCAGTGAACTTCGTTTGAAACGAAAAACCTTGTGAGGGCTGGCGTTTAGCCCTCACAAGGATTGTAGTGTATAGCGGGAGGAGACTTGATAAGAAACGAAATCGTTCTGCTCCTAAAATAAATGCTAATTCTTATCGATTAGAACGTCTGTCGTTATTTTGACTTGGACGTCTTGGGCCAAAGCTGTTGTTACTGCTTCGGGTGTTGTTGTCGGTTTTTGGTTTCTTAGGAGTCGAGTTGCGTTGCGGTCTTCCTTGTCCTTGTTTGATAGGCTCGGTAGAGGCATTCGGGTCAGGCTCGAAACCTGGAATTTGTTCTTTTGGCAATTTCAAGCCCACTACCTTTTCAATATCACGTAAAAACACGGATTCGTCTGGACTAAATAAAGAAATGGCTTCTCCGCTGGCTCCGGCTCTTCCGGTACGACCTATACGGTGTACATAGTCCTCAGGAATATTAGGCAATTCAAAATTAACAACATGTGGTAATAATGGAATATCTAAACCACGGGCGGCAATATCGGTAGCGACTAAAGCGGTTAGGCTTCCGTCTTTGAAACCTGCTAAAGCTTTAGTTCTTGCACCTTGTCCTTTGTTCCCATGAATAGCGGCTGCTTTGATACCGGCGCTAGTCATAGCTTCCGTTAGTTTATTGGCACCTTGTTTGGTACGAGTAAAAACTAAAATTTGTTTCCAGTTTCCTTCTGTAATCAATTTGATGACTAGTTCGGTTTTTTTCTCTTTGGCACAAGGATATATTTTTTGTATAATGGCATCAACAGTCGTGTTTTCTGGAGTGGCTTCTACATGAATGGGTTTATCCAAAATTCCCATTGCCAGTTTCTTAATATCTTTTGAAAACGTAGCTGAAAATAGTAAGTTTTGTCTTTTTGGAGGTAAAATTTTCAGAATACGCTCTAAATCACGTAAAAAACCCATGTCAAGCATGCGATCTGCTTCATCCAAAACTAAAACTTCAACTTTTGATAGCGAAATTAGACCTTGATTTTGCAAATCAATTAAACGTCCTGGTGTAGCTACTAGAATATCAATCCCTTGTCGTAATTGCGCTACTTGTGGTTTTTGGTTTACACCTCCAAAAATCACGGTACTGCGCAAATCTAAAAACTCACTATATTCTTTTATATTAGCTAATATTTGTGCCGCTAGTTCCCGTGTAGGAGTTAAGATTAATGCACGAACGGGTCTATTACTTAAGTGTTTACCCTGCGATAATATTTGTAAAATAGGTAGTGTAAACCCCGCTGTTTTTCCTGTTCCTGTTTGAGCGGAAGCTAATACATCTTTGCCTTCTAAAATAGGGGGTATTGCTTTTTGTTGTATTGGTGAAGGTGTTGTGTATCCTTTTTTGCTGATGGCTTTAAGTAAAGCATCAGATAATCCTAATGAGTTGAATGACATAAATAGTGTTTATAAAGTAAGCACTATTGTTAGGTTACTTTTTTAAGTTGATGCAAAGATACAGCTAATTTGTCCGATGTATCTTGGTTAAATGAAGATTCTTTTTAATCTACAATTATCACTCCAATTGATTGTGTTGCCTAGTCTATTTTGTTTTGTAAAATAAGGTCGAATAATTAAAAACTGCCTACAAAGTGAAAACCGACCATAGAACTGGTGATTTGAGGAACAAGTTGTTTATTCATTTTGAATTTTTTTGGATTTTCGATTACCGCTGGTCTATTGATTTTAGCTGCTTGTTTTCGGCTGCTGTTGACAACTGATTTCCCAATGATTGTTCCTACTAATCCACCTACTAATAAATCGGATACCCAATGGTTATGGCTTTTTATATCAGCAAGAAAAACGCCCGTAGCAATAGTGTAAGGAATCCAATAATTATTGTATTCCATTTGGAAAACCTTGGCAACAGAGAAATAAAAGGTGGCATGAAAAGAAGGAAAAGATGTTCCATCAGTTTTACTTTGGAAATATAAGGGGTGATAATTGCCAAAATCCCAATTGTCTTTTGTCCATGGTGCAATTGCAGATTCGTCTCCATTTAAAGGTCTTTGTGGCCGGTTTCTTCCTGAAATAGTTTTAAGAAGTAGGTGTGAAATTACATATGAATAAGAAATAGCTTTAATGGCATTAACAGCCACTCTTTGTCCTTTTTGATTATTAAGGGCAAAGGAACCTGCGTATAAACCTAAAATAGGGTAGAGGATATAAGCATTGTTTCCATCTATCCAATCAATTTTAGTTTTTATAACATCAATTTTAGGAAGTGTGTAATCAATTGTGGGTTCAATTTGATCGTGTAAAAATCCAGTTGTTATTTTATCAGTAGCAATTAAACCTACGATTCCACCGGCATAAAGGACGGTTCTTTTCCAGTCTGCGGTAACAGTATGTCCCATCTCAGTAAAGTCACTAGGAACACTAAGAATACCGTTTTTTATCACTGTTCCAGCTACTTTTAATCGGCTTAATTTTTCTGTTTTTAAACTATCAACTTGAGCAAAAACTTGAAAGCTTAGGAGTATTAAAAGGAATAAATAGTGATTTTTCATATTGAAATTAGGTTCAATTTACCTATTAAGTATAATTGTTTTTTTTTTGATGATTTCCATCCTTTTGAGTGATTTTCGTTATAAAAACGTATCGAGACAATAAGAATAAAAAACAAACCGCTTCTAGATACCTATTATAGTCAGGCATTTTGATGTTGTTTTTTTGCACTGAAACAATACCATTGACGTTTTTAATAATTACACTCAGCGAGGTCAATTTATATTTTGACAAATATATTTAATTAAAAAAGGAAGACAATTCAGTTAGAAATGAATTTACTTTATTTCAGCAAAAGTATTTCCTAGATTGATATCACCTGTTTTATATCCTTTCATAAACCAATATTTTCTTTGTTCAGAGGTACCGTGGGTAAACGATTCTGGAACGATGTGTCCTTGCATTTTTGCTTGAATGGCATCATCTCCTACGGCATGAGCAGCGCTTAAAGCTTCGTCAATATCACCAATTTCAAGAATATTATTCATTTTTTGGTTATAATTAGTCCACAATCCAGCATAAAAATCGGCTTGTAATTCAAGAGCAACGGATAGTTTGTTGGCTTCGGCTTGGCTTTTTCCCTGTTGCATTTTGCGCATTTTGTCTGATGTGCCTAATAATGTTTGTACGTGATGTCCAATTTCGTGTGCAATAACATAAGCAGTGGCAAAATCACCTCCTTGGGCACCAAATTTAGTTTTCAATTCTTCAAAAAAGGTCAAATCCATATATACTTTTTGATCTCCAGGACAGTAAAAGGGACCAGAAGCAGATGTGGCACCTCCACAGGCAGTTTGTACAGATCCAGAGAATAAGATGATTTTCGGTTTTTTATACCTAAGATTGTTTTCTTCAAATATTTTGGTCCATACATCTTCGTTATCTGCTAGAATTGTTTTTACAAATTGTTGTTCTTCAATTTCGGCAGCAGTAAGGTCTCGTTGTTCTGTAGGTGCGGCTTGCCCTTGTGTTTGCTGAAGAATAGTACCTACCATTTGTCCATTTTCTCCTCCAAATATATTGAGTAATAGAATTACAATTCCGATGATTCCACCACCTGCAATTGCTTTTCCGCCTCCGGACATTCCTCTTCTGTCCTCCACATTATCACTTTGTCTTCTACCTTGCCATTTCATAATTTTATATTTAGATTTATTTAGGACTAAATTAGCCATTTTATTAATGTTTCTTCAATAATTCCTTTTACAATTGGTTTAGAAATATAATCATTCATTCCTAAATTTAAACACTTGTCTTTTTCTTCTTTCTCAGCTCCTGCTGTGATAGCTATAACTGGAATATTTTTTCCTAATTGTAATTTTCGGATGGCTTTAGTGGCTTCATACCCATTCATAATTGGCATTTGTATGTCCATAAATATAATATCAGGATTGGTTATTTCAAACTTTTCAACAGCTTCTATTCCATTATGAATTTCAACAATTGTAGCTTCTGATAAAAGATTTTTAATGATTGTTTTTAATAACAACATATTTATTTTATTGTCTTCCACAATCATGATGGACAGGGTGTGTTTTTTGTTTTTGAGGAGTGTAAGATTGTTTAGGTGTTCATTGTCCAAACATTTAATTTGTTTAAGATCAATTGGTGTCTTTATATTGGAAGTTTTGATATTTAAATCAAAATAAAAGGTACTTCCAATATTAATTTTACTATCAAGTTGCAAATGACTGTTCATTAATCCTAAAAGTTTGTTAGAAATACTAAGTCCTAATCCTGTTCCTCCAAATTTTTTAGTGGTTGAGCTATCTTCTTGCGAAAAAGCATTAAAAATTTTGTCTTTATTTATTTTTAAAATTCCAATACCAGAATCAATTACCGCAAAACGAATGGTACTGGTGGCATTGGTTGTTTGTTTAATTTTAGTAATTTCAAGTCTAACAAAACCCTCGTTTGTGAATTTTACAGCATTTGACATTAGATTAACTATTATCTGTTTTATTCTAATGACGTCAATCCAGAAAAATGTAGGAGTATCTGGGGTAATGATAAGTTGTAAATCTAGTTTTTTATTATTTGACTCATAGGATATTAAGTCTATAATTTGATGTAGTAATTCTTGAATTTCAACTTTTTCTATATATAATTCTAGTTTTCCAGCTTCAATTTTTGAAAAATCAAGAATATCATTCACAATCCCTAACAAAGAATGAGCCGATTGATTTACGGTTATCATGTGTTTTTGTTGGTTTTCAGTAAGTTGTGTTTTTATTAATAAATCAGTAAATCCGATGATTCCATTCAACGGGGTTCTAATTTCATGACTCATATTAGCTAAAAACTCGGATTTAGCTTTATTAGCAGCTTCGGCATCTTTTTGACGATCCACCGCTTTCTCTGCCTCTTTTCTTTTGGTTATATCGAGTATAATCCCTTCAATGTAGAGGATTTTATCATTTTTTATTACAGCATCGCCAAATTCTTCTACCCATGTAATTTCGTTATTCTTTTTGATTATTCGGTAAACCAAATGAAAAGGCTCTAATGTAGCCAGTTTTTTTGATGATTTAAATAATGTTTTGTCATAATCTTCAGGATGAATTAAGTCTTTGAAAAAAATTCTCTTTTCCAGAAAATCTGATTTTTTATACCCTGTAAGCTTTTCAATTTCATCATTTAGGTAAATTTTAGTAAAATCAGCATCATTTTCTGAAAGATATACCGTTCCAGGAATGTTATTTGCTAGAAGTCTAAATTTTTCTTCACTTTCATAAATAGCAATTTCGGAATCAATATGATCTATAGAAGTTGCTATATTTCTACAAAGTGTTTGCAAAATATTTACTTCATCTATTGTCCAAGGCCTTTTGTTTGAAGTGTCATCAAAACCTAAAAAACCATGAAATTGATTTTTTACAAAAACAGGAAAGAGTACTAATGAAACAACATCTAAATTTTGTAATTTACTTTTTAGCGATTCATTTTTAATTTTGGATACGTTGGCTTTGTAAAATTCGTTTTTTAATAAGGGATGTAATAATTCTTCGAAATAGTCATATGGTAAATCTTGAAGCTTGCTGTTATTCTCTACTAGTGTAGTATTATTGATAATCCATCGGTATTTTTGAGAAATAGTATTGTTTTCAGGATTGTTTTTATAGTAGTAGGCTCGATGTGATTTAGTGGTTTTTCCCATTATAATAAGAACATCCGAAAAAATATCATTGATGTCTTTACTATTTAAAAACTTCTCGGTACATAGTGTCATTGCCGCAAGCAATTCACTTTTATACATTAACTTTTTTTCAATAATTAATCTCATTTTTGATTCAAATGCAATAGTAACAATATCTGATATGGATCTGGAAAAATTAATATCTTCATTATCCCATTGATGTATTTTTTCAGCGGCTTCAAAACAAAGTACTCCATTTATTTCCCCATTAACAATTACTGGAGTATATAGTAAGGATACCGTTTTGTTTTTTGGAAAATAATCAATGCAAAATTCAGTCAATGCATCGTTAGAGTATACATCTGATGCAACTACTTGTAGCTTTTTCTCTAATAAAGAAAAGTAATGAGGAAAGTCTTTTTTTAATAAAACGGAATCAGTTGTAAAACGGTTTTCATTATGATTATAACTATATTTACAAGTCAATTTATTTGGGGAGTATTTCCAGTAACTTACCCTTTCAAGATACATTGTATTAGCAGTAATCTTTAAAATCGTTTTTAATTTTTTATTTAAACGCTCTTTATCAGAATAACTTTTCTCAGTAAAAAATTTTAATGCGGAACTATATTTTTGATTTTTGAATTGTCGTTCCAGTTTTTCCTTTTCATTATGTTTAAGATACGTAATATCCCGTGAAATAGAAAAATAACCTTTAATTTCTCCTGTTTCTCCTCGATTTATGGATACTTTTTGGGACATCCATATTTCCTCTTTATTTTTTGTAATTATCGGAAATTCTAAAATTGGAAAACTGGTTAAGCTATCATGTGGAGCAGAATAAAAATCTAAAACGATTTGTTTATAATCTTTTCGGATTAGATGGATAAAATTGGAATCAAATAACTCTTTTAAGCTATAGCCTGTAATATTTTCAGTATTTTTATTAATGAAAATGTAATTTCCATGACAATCTAATTCGTAAATAATATCATGTGCTGATTCGACTAAGTTTTTATATGATTTCTGTATAAGTACCTGTTCTGTAACGTCTTGTCCTATTCCTATGAGTAATTCGTCCGAGTATTTTTGATAGTTCCATTGTATGTGTTTAAGACTACCATCTTTACATTTTACTTCATTTAGGTATAATTTACCATCCATAATACTTGAACTTAAAATATCATCAACAGAATTCGTATTCTTAGACAAATCTCCAAAGTCCAATCCTAAAACTTCATTGATTTTATATCCTAAAATACGTTCAACGCTTTCACTACAAAAAACAATTTCCTTATTTGTATTAACTGCAATAGTAAGCGTACCACTTTTATTTACAATCTCATTTGAAAAGCGAAATTCATTTTTAATATTTAGATACGTGAAATGTCGTATAATATTAAGACAAAATGCCACTAAACAATAATTAAAAAGAATTATGGATGATTTAGTTGGTATTAGTTCAGATGTGTATAGAAACAATAAAATTCCAAAAACTACCACCGTGAAAATCCAATATTGACGTATAGGCTTAAAAATATTAAATGAATAGAGGAACAAGAAAACGAAACCTAAGTAGGGTATACTATCTGTAGGTGAAAGGATAATATTTCGAGTTACATAGAGTAGAAAAATACAGAACAGTAGTTTGTAAAAATTATATAAGTTGTTAAAGATAAAGGTTGATTTTTTACTTATAAAATAAAGGGAGGAAAGTACTGCTCCAAATAGTATGTTTTGTGTAAATAAACTTTTAGGTCTAATTTTGAGAATCTCTAATGCAGTTTCAAATACAATAAAAAAGATTCCTATATATAAAAAGTAAAGTTGAGCGTCTTGATTTTTAAATTTTTCAGTAAGATGATTTCCTGAAAAATGTGGTTTTAAGATTGATTTTGGTTTAAAATAAGTATATGAGAATACAAGTATTGCTATTATAGTAAAAGCAATTAGTGTTCTGGAAAAACTTTTGTCAATTGAAATACCGTCAAAAGGAGAAACATAATTAATTTCTAAAGGAATGGATATCCATAAAAAACGTGTATAAAATAAAATAACTTTATTTATAAAAATAGAGTATAAAAACATAATGATATTTTATTTCGGTAGTTAGTTCTTTAAAATTAAGAAAAAAAAAGAAGTTTTATTGAGTTTTATTCTGTTTTTTCAAATCCAATAATTTCTTTGTAAAGTATGTAATATAAAGAGTATATAAAAGGTATTGTAAAAAGTACACCGATACAAAAAGCAATCAAACCTACCATTGCTGCCAGCATGGAAACGGCTACTAAACTCAATATAACAAGAGGTTGTTTTGAAATAAGTGCAATACTAGTTTTGATAGCGTCTAATGCTTTTAAATTCCCGAAAATAATAAGGGGGATCGTTAAAAGTGAATAAAAGGAGACGATCATAGTAATCAATGATCCCACTATTGTTAATCCCGCTGTATCTAAAGTAGTAGAGATTCCAGTATTGAATAAAGTAATGACAAAAGTGGCAATGAATAATTCTATGAAATAAGAAAATTTATAATATTCAAAAAAAGTAGAAACATGAAATTCTTGGTCTATATCAGCACAATAGGCCATTTTCATAAAACCAGCGGTTAACGGACTTATTAATGCAGTAATTAATATAGCTGCACCTGAATAAATCATAATAAATTCTTTAGAAAGATTTTCGGGCTTTAAATTTTCAGGTTTCATTACTTCAGTTAGGGTGTCAATGCCAAAATAAGCAACTAAAGAAAAGTATGCTAATGAAAAGAATAAAATGGTAAAAACAAAAATTAGTAACCCAGCATAAATAGCAATTTTTTTATAATTTTCGAATACGAGATTGAAAACGGTTTCAAATTCTAGTTTATATCCTTCTGTTATTCTTTTTTCTATTCGATTATTCTTTATATCCATTGTATCAACGTTGATTTTTAAATTATTATAATTTGAAATAAATTTCATTCAATGGGATACGAAAACGTTCGCCATAAATCCCATTTTCTTCTCGAATACCACAGGCAATAATCATATTTATTTCAGAAGCGGAGTTTAAACCCAGTATTTTTTTAACTCTTAAGGAATCAAATCCTTCCATAGGACAGGTATCATAATGGATAGAAGCCATGCTAATCATGAAGTTTTGTGCTGCCAGTGCTGCACTTTTTTGAGCCACTACACGCATATCACTTCGTCTAGATTGACGGTATGTTGGTTTGAAAAGGCCTGTAATTTGATAACGAAGATATCTAATTGCTCCTAATATCCCAATGAAATCATAGTAAAGTTTGGGTACTTCTTTTTGGTAGTAATTCAATGATGCTTTCTCTCTTTTAGAATAGTCGTTTTGAGGTTTGTTACCATAAAGGTTCTTTAGGAATTGGACATTTGATTGTATTCTGTTTTTCCATAAATCTTTTCGAGCCACTACAACAACCATTTGATTGGCAGTTTTGGCCGCATTTTGATGAAAACTAGCGGTGGTGATTTGTGATAAAAGAGTAGGGGAAACAATATGGTAAAATTCCCAGAGCTGCATATTACTGCTTGTAGGAGCTAAAGAAGCAAGTCGAATGCATTCTTTTACTTTAGTTTCGTCTATATTTTCTTTTTTAAAAACTCGAATAGAACGTCTATATTCTATAGCTTCGCTTACTTTTTTTTCGTTATTTAACTCCATATCAGGAAATTTTATTTTTAATAAAGGAACCATTATATGGCATTCCAAATGGTTTCATTAGGAGTTGGTGCAATAAATGTTAGTTGCTCTTTGTTAACAGGATGAATAAAAGTTAATTTTCGAGCATGCAAATGAATTCCGCCATCAGGATTACTTCTATCAAATCCATATTTTAAATCTCCTTTAATTGGGGAGCCAATAGCGGATAGTTGTGCTCTAATTTGATGGTGTCTTCCGGTATGTAAATTAATTTCTAATGCAAAATAATTATTTAATTCCTTAAAAATAGTATAGTCTAAACTCGCCACTTTACTATCTGGAACTTCTTTTGAATGTGCTTTTGAAGTATTATTTTTTTCATTACGTTTTAAAAAATGAACCAGCTTATCTTGTTGTTTAGGCGGTTTATTTTTGATCACTGCCCAATATGTTTTTTTAGTTTCTCTGTTTTTGAATAATTCATTGAGACGGGTAAGTGCTTTGCTTGTACGTGCAAAAACTACAATTCCAGTAGTGGGTCTGTCTAAGCGATGTACCACACCTAAAAAAACTTCTCCTGGTTTGTTGTATTTATCTTTGATATATTCCTTAACAATGTCTGACAAAGGTTTGTCTCCTGTTTTGTCACCTTGCACAATATCACCTACACGTTTGTTGATGACAATGAGATGATTGTCTTCATGGATGACTTGTAAGTTGTCTTTCGTTGAAATTATTTTCATTTGAGCTTGCTGGATTTTTAGACTTCTTGGAATTTTAGTAACTGTTAACCAGTCTAATATTCAAAAGAAATCTAAAATATCTAAATTAATATTGTTCTTTTTCGTTAGGGAAATCAAGAGACTTTACATCGGATACATACTGTCCAATGGCTGTTGTCATTCCTTCATATAAATTCATGTAACGACGTAAAAAACGAGGACTAAATTCATTGTTCATTCCTAACATGTCATGAATAACTAAAACCTGACCGTCAACATTTCCGCCAGCTCCAATACCTATAACTGGAATTGAAATACTTTTGGCTACTTGTTCCGCTAAGTGCGCAGGTATTTTTTCTACGACTATTGCAAAACAGCCAAGTTTTTCTAATAATCGGGCATCATTCATTAATTTTTCAGCTTCTTGTTCTTCTTTGGCACGTACGGTATACGTTCCAAATTTATAGATGGATTGAGGGGTTAGTCCTAAATGTCCCATGACAGGAATTCCAGCATTTAGAATTTTTTTTATAGATTCTTTGATTTCTTTTCCACCTTCCAATTTTACAGCATGACCACCACTTTCTTTCATGATTCTAATAGCAGAACGCAAGGCTTCTTTAGGGTCTGATTGATAACTACCAAAAGGTAAATCAACCACTACTAACGCTCTTTCAGTAGCTCTAACAACTGATGAAGCATGATAAATCATTTGGTCTAAGGTGATCGGGAGTGTGGTTTCGTGACCCGCCATTACATTAGAAGCAGAATCACCTACAAGGATAACATCAACACCCGCCGTGTCAACAATTTTGGCCATGGTATAGTCATAGGCAGTAAGCATGGAGATTTTTTCACCATGTTCTTTCATGTCAATCAATGACTTTGTTGTGATTCTTTTGTAATCTTTTTTTGCTACAGACATTCTGATTTGATTATAATGGAACCTCTTAGGAAATCGAGGTTAAAATGTTTTTTTTATTTAGTTTGTAAAATTAATCAAATAATTTAATGTTAACCTAATCCTATATAACAAATGAACTTCATTAATCAATGATGACGAATGAAGTTCTATGAGTTAGCGCTATTAAAGTTGAGAAAGCGTTGACTGTTTTTTAAGTGTTTAAAAAAAGTTTACTATTGTTAATGCGTTTTCATTTCACTCTTACGTTTGTTTAATTGTGTTTCAATATCATCCATTGTTTCTGCGGCTGCAATTTCGAAACTAGCTTCATTTGACGAAGCAAATATTCTAGGTCCAGGACAACTCAAAGTTACTTCGCAGATTTTCCCTTTTCCGTGTGAATTTTTCTCTTCTTTAAAAATAACTGCTGCGCGAATGACCCAATCAAAATGTTTAGTCAATGTATCTAGTTTTTTTATGATAACATGTTCCGCAGTTTTGTTGGTTTCAGCATGTACAAATTGAATAGTCGATTCCATAAATTTTTATTTTTAAAGGTTAATAGTTATAAAAAAAACAAGAGGGTAGAGCATATTTAGCCATTGCCACGATTAAAAATTCCCATTACGAGATGGGAGGTATCCAAATTTACGCATTTAATTCAAAAAATACGATGATTATAGTTGAATAAAATAGGTTCTTTTTTTGGATAAATAATAGCCATTGAAATTAGTAAGGTTTCCCAAAATACTCATTTTGATACCGCTAATTTAATGATGGGTTTTGATAACTTATATTTGGATTGATGTACTGATTTTAGCTCTGATAGGAGCGGTATCCTTTATGTTCTTTCTTTAATAAAAAAATAAAGCGCAGAAGAAGTCCAACTTTAATGAGAAACCGAAAACTTTTGCTACCCCAAAAAAAAAAAAGACTTACTATGAATGAAATAGTAAGCCTTGTAAATTATTGTTTAAAGAATTTTAAAGTGTTTCTTCGGATTCATATTCTTCGTTGCTATGTTTAGCCTTTATTTTTTCTTTTATGATGATTTCTCGATGTTTTTCGGTTCCCATTAATCCAATCATCATCGTGAATGCGGTTAGTAAAATTACTTGGATGATTAATGATTTGTTTACAAAAACGACAGTATGATCAGGATTGATGGATAGAAATAATAAAATAGTGATTAATCCTCTTGGTGCTACAAAAAGCAAAGGAAATAACGGAATTTTAGAAGCATATAATTGAATCGCTCTCAATGCGTAAATGGCTAGTACAATTCCTACTGCCCACAAAATGGTATTTGGGTTTATGATTTCGGATGTTTTGATTAGGTATCCAAAAAGCATAAAAAACAAAGCACGTACTAAAAAAGTGGCTTCGATGGTAAGTTCTTTGAATTTAGCTACCTCTTTATTAAGGAGGTCTAATCGGAATCTTTCTGTCCATTTTAAGTGTCTTATTTCGTCTAGATTTCCTATGGCAAGTCCAAATACTAAAATGAAAATTAAGGCAGGAAGATGGAAAATCTTTGATATCTCATAAATTAAAATTACCAAAAGAATAATAGGGACAAACTTGATATGGTGATCAATTTTGTTTAACAAAAAGGATAATAAAAAAGTTGCTATAAATGAAATGGTAATAATAATCAAAATTTCAAGTGAAAAATAACCAAATGTTTCAACGCCAAAAGCGGTGTTGTAAGCAACGAAGTTAAAGAAAATAACACCAAATATATCAGATAAACTACTTTCGTAAATTGTAAATTCTTTTTGGCTCGATGTTAGGTTTCTTACACTTGGTATGGCTATAGCACTACTGATTACACAAAAAGGAATAGCATTGGATAAACAATCTTTAAAAGAATTTTCGCTATAATAATATAAAACATACCCCAATGAAAAAGCCAAAACCATTAAAGGTAATAGAGCACCAAATACTGATTTCTTGATTAGTCCAATTTTAGAACGATTCAGTTCTAGCTCTAACGCACCTTCGAGTACAATTAAAATCAGTCCTATTGTTCCTAATATAGGCAAAGTTGCGCTTAGATCTGGAACGTTTATATCGAAAAAAAAAGTTACCTCTCTAACAATCCATCCTAGAAGGAGTAGTAAAATAACAGAAGGTATTTTTGTCCAAGACGCTGTAAGGTCAAACAAATAAGCAATTAATAATAGAATGCAAAGCGTTATAATAATGGTCATATGTACTCGTTAGTTTAAAAAATCTCCTAAAAGGTGGATGTAAGATAGTATTTTAGGATGTTATAATTTTAAAAAAAATGAATTTTAGTTTTAATTTGTGCATTTTATAATGTAATAAGTTACTTAATTTTGCAGTTTTAAAACAGCCTGTAGCATACAATACAAATTTTTGCAAACATTGTAATAATTTATGAAAACACTTTTGAAATCAGAGCAAGAAGCCCTTATAAAAGAATTGCTTACTAATTTTTTTAATAAAAATGAATCGTGGAAAAACCTTGACGATAATTTAGAACCATTAGTGGAATTAATACGATTAATTCGTCCTCAAAAACCTAAAAAAGTTTTAACGGTTGATTTACGAGATATTATCTTTTTTTTGAATGAAAATAATGACTGTAGAGCGCAATTTTCTATTTACTTAAAAACCATTTTAAAAGATAGAAAGTTCAATAAAATACTTGCTGATGCAGGAATTTTGCAAGATGTAGACTTCATTTTTGAAGTAAAAAAAAGGGTAATAGCTAAGTTTTTACCTAATCAACCTCAAAAACATACTCTCGAATTCGTATTGAATCAAGTATTTTATTTGTCAAATGATTTTATATGGATTGATAAAATTCCGCTAGAACAACTTAAAGAATTATATGATGTCTTGGAGTTTGGGTCTTTTTATGAAAACACGGAATCCAAATCAGTTTTTTCAGAATTAACAATTGCTGCTTTTCTTATTTCACAGCGAATTAGTGGTAGAGCATTGGAAACCGAAGTCATTAAAATGGTGCCAGAATATGATGATTTCGAAAGTCCTTTTTCTGCTTTGGAAAATGAATTGTTACAAATTGGATCTGAAATCATAAAGTCAGAAAAGCATTATTTTACATCAGATAATTTGTCTTATGCTCAATTATTAGTACTTCACAAACATTGTGAAGACTTTATAGATAAAGCTTTTTTAAATAGTTCAAAATATGGGATTTCACTTCGAGTGAATCAAAATTTATTGAAAATAAGACAACAATTAGTAAGACTTAAATTTATAATTTCATTGTTTATTGTAGATAATGAAATTGATAAAAAAAATAATGCCATTGCCCTTTCTCTAAAATTAATAAAAATCAATTGCTTCAAAAATAATATTAGAAAGTTTATTGCTGAAAGTACGCAATTGATATCTTACGAAATAACACAACATGCAGCCAAAACAGGTGAAAAATATATTACGGAAACGCGGACAGAATATTTTAAAATGTTCAGAAATGCGTTAGGTGGAGGGTTTATTGTTGGGTTCTTATGTGTTATCAAAGTCCTTCTTTCAAAAGTAGATACGAGTATTTTTGGGCATGCCTTTCTTTATAGCATGAATTACTCCTTTGGATTTATTGCTATTTATATTTTAGGTTATACTTTAGCAACAAAACAACCTGCTATGACCGCATCCGCTTTAATAAAGGCTTTGGAAGTTGGTGTTGCTAAAAAAGGAAAAAAGACCGAAAAATATAGTGCTTTTGCTATTCTTTTTGCTCGTGTGTTCCGTTCTCAATTTATTGCTTTTGTTGGAAACGTAATTATGGCTTTTCCAATTTCATTATTAGGAATATGGATGATAGATTATACCTTTGATTATAATATTGCTGCGGTCAAATGGAAAACATTAATCACTGATTTGAGTCCTGTTGATTCTTTAGCAATTTTTCATGCTGCAATAGCTGGAGTATTTTTGTTTTTATCGGGTATAATTTCAGGAAGTATTAGTAATAGAGATAAACACAATCAGGTATATTATAGAATAACAGAACATCCTTTACTTAAGAAGAGAATAGGTAAAATAAAAACAATAAAACTAGCACAATGGTACGAACATAAATGGGCTGGATTTATATCCAATTTTTGGTTTGGAATATTTATGGGAAGTACTGCTTCAATAGGGTTGTTTTTAGGATTGAACTTAGATGTTAGACACATCACTTTTGCAAGTGGAAATTTAGCCTTAGCCTTATATGGAGCAAATTATCAGGTAACGGACTCTATGCTAATATGGGGCATTCTAGGTATTGGAATAATTGGTTTGGTCAACTTTATGGTGAGTTTTAGTCTTTCTTTGGGCTTGGCTTTTCGTTCCAGAGCGATTCCGTTTACAGAATTGCGATTTATCGCAGCCTCCATTTTAAATCATTTCAAATTTTCGCCTTTAAGTTTCTTTTTTCCAATAGAAAATCAAATAAAATCTGAGGTAGTACAAGGATTTTTGAAGGTAGAGGAAAAATAGTGTAAAACTGACTTTTTTGTTTGAAAAATAGCCACAGGAAGATGAACTATTTTATCATACTCTCGTTACCAAGGAAGTTAAAAGTTTAAAAGGTGTAATGTTGAAAGTGTGAAAAATTAGGTAACATGTAGAAAACACGAGCGTTATATGTTTTTAATCAATTTTAAAATAGGATAATATAGAATATTTTTTACTTAATTATTAAAATTATTTAAAATACTATTTAGGGATCGTGACGCTAATTTTCATATAGTCTCAATCGATTTCTTACAGCATGTAATTCTGTTTTTAAAGCGTCTATTTTTTTAAGTAAATTTAGAACAACATCAATTCCTTCAATATTAACATCAAGGTCTTGATGCATTCTTATAATTTTTTCGATTTCATGTAATGAATCTTGATGAATATAGTGTGTTGCTGCAATTTCTTCAATATCAATCAAGCCATTATCACTAAGGTTATAAAAAAAAGACATGGTTACTTTATAGTGAATACAAAGGGTATCTAGTGGGATGAAATTTTCGGTACTCATATATTATATTTTAGAAAGTTCTGTGAATAATTCCGTTTGTTTTTCGGTTAAATGGGTTGGAATGGCAATATTATAGCTAACATATAAATCACCATACTGCCCTTCTTTTTTATAAACTGGAAAACCTTTTCCTTTCAGTTTAACTTGTGTTCCATTTTGTGTTCCTGGGGCTACTTTTAATTTTACTTTTCCGTCAAAAGTAGGAATAGTAATATCACCCCCTAATACTGCGGTGTAAATGTCTAGGTCAATTGTACTGTATAAGTTTTCTTTAGCACGCTTAAAGTTGGCATCGTTATTTATAGAAAACGTAATGTATAAATCTCCTTTTGGACCACCATTTTGTCCTTCAGCACCATGTCCTTGAATTTTTATAATTTGCCCATTCTCAACACCAGCAGGGATTGTCAATCGAATATTTTTACCATTTACAGTTAGCGTTCTTTTGTTCTCTTCAAAAACATCTTTTAAATCTAATTGTAATTCCGCATTGAAATCTTGTCCTTTGAAAGGTCTTTGACCACCTCTTTGTCTCCCTGAACCTCCACTACCAAAAACAGATTCAAAAAAATCAGAGTAGTCTTGACCGCCAAATTGTGAATTATCATAACGTCCTCCAGCATTACTATATTCTCTTTGTTGGGACTGCTGTTTGTTTATTTCTTCAGCATGTTGCCAGTTTTCACCGTGTTGGTCGTACTTTTTACGGTTCTCGGCATTGCTCAAAACCTCATTGGCTTCATTAAGTTCTTTAAATTTTTGTTCTGCAATTTTATCATTAGGATTTAAATCAGGATGGTATTTTCGAGCCATCTTTCGATAAGCTTTTTTTATCTCGGCTTCGGTTGCTGTTTTATCAATTTCTAATATTTTGTAATAATCTATAAATGCCATTTTTATATTATTTTAAAAATTTATAAGTAAGTGATGTGGATGTATTTAGGGTAATTAGAAACGTAAATACAAATGATTTGTTAGTTTTTATATTACAGTTAAAAAAAGTTCGTAAGGCTGTGAACATGGGTTTGTTGTTCTAGGTATTAGAAAATTATATTAGAATAGCTAGTTTCTCAAATTTAATACATTTTAAGCTCAAAAATGATATTGTAACGGTATATTTTTGATGTATTTGTTATGATGTGTTTATTTTTTTGTTGTATCGAATAATGGCTTTTTTGAGGGGTTATGGGCTATTGTTTTATTAAAATTTTTATCTCTGTCAAAAAAAAGTACCTTTGCGCCTCCTTACTAATCATGGTTTTTTCCATGAGTTACAATTTTAAACAAACAATGAAACAGTATTTTAATTTATTTGATTTCACTCAAAAAGTGAATTATAGAACCGAGATTTTGGCAGGTTTAACAGTAGCGATGACCATGATACCAGAGTCTTTGTCATTTGCAATATTAGCAGGTTTTCCTCCGTTGGTAGGATTGTATGCCGCCTTTATTATGGGGATAGTTACAGCAATTTTTGGAGGTCGTCCAGGATTAGTTTCTGGAGGAGCAGGAGCAACAGTAATTGTATTGATTGCTTTGATGAAATCACACGGATTAGAATATGTTTTTGCAGCCGTTGCTTTGGCCGGTGTCTTCCAGCTATTAGTAGGACTCTTCAAGTTGGGTAAATTCATCCGATTAGTACCACAGCCAGTAATGTATGGTTTTGTAAACGGATTAGCAGTTATCATTTTTATGTCACAATTGGAACAATTTAAAACCATGGTTAATGGTGAAAGTGTGTGGCTTTCTGGAATGCCATTGTATATTATGGGAGGATTGGTTGCTTTGACAATTGGAATTGTATTGTTGTTGCCTAAGTTGACTAAGGTTATTCCAGCATCGTTAGTGGCTATAATTGTCGTTTTCGGTTTGGTGCTAGGATTTGGAATTGAAACTAAAACTGTGGCGGATATTGCTTCAGTAAGCGGTGGACTTCCTCCATTTCATATTCCTAATATCGATTGGAGTTGGGCTACTTTGCAACTAATTGCTCCTTATGCTTTGATTATGGGATCAGTAGGATTGACAGAAGGATTGTTGACTTTGAACTTAGTGGATGAAATTACAGGTACTAAAGGAAACGGAAATAGAGAAGCTCTGGCTCAAGGTGGTGCTAATCTATTGAATGGTTTTTTCTTCGGAATGGGTGGTTGTCCTATGATTGCACAAACCTTAGTGAATCTTTCAGCAGGATCTAGAGCACGTTTATCAGGAATTGTAGCAGCTTTAACGATTTTATTGATTGTTTTGGTTGGTGCTCCAGTAATTGAGCAATTGCCTATCGCTGCATTGGTTGGGGTAATGATAATGGTTGCTATTGGAACTTTTGAATGGATTAGTTTTCGAATTATTAATAAAATGCCAAAACAAGATATTTTTGTTGGGGTTTTAGTAGCGGTAATTACGATTATGTTGCATAATTTGGCTTTAGCAGTTTTGATCGGAGTGATTATTTCGGCTTTGGTATTTGCTTGGGAAAGCGCAAAACGAATTCGTGCTAAAAAATACACAGATGATAATGGTGTAAAGCATTACGAAATATATGGTCCTCTTTTCTTTGCTTCTACAACTGCTTTTGGTGAGAAATTTGATGTGTTTAATGATCCAATTGAAGTGATTATTGATTTTAAAGAAAGTAAAATAGCGGATATGAGTGCGATTGACGCAGTCAACAAAATCACGGAACGTTACGCTAAAGTGGGTAAAAAAGTACACTTGCGCCATTTGAGTGCCGACTGTCGTCAGTTATTGCAAAATGCAGAAGAAATCATTGATGTCAATATCCTTGAAGATCCTACTTATAAAGTGGCAATCGATTAAGGTTTGACTTAAGGAATTGGATTATGTGTTAAATAATTTTTGAATTTAGAGTAACGAGTTTTGATTTCAGATTTGTAGTTACAAATGAAACATTGTCTAATTTAGTACCCTTTTGAGGGATCTGAAATCAAAAATCTGCAATACAATTTGCTATAAAACAACAAAGCCACCTATTTCTAAGTGGCTTTGTGTGTTATTATTCTAAAAGAAGAACGAATTTAGATTTTCTTCATTTGATCTTTCATCATTTTGATTTGATCTTTTAGCATTCCTTGTTTGTCTAACTTTTTAGCTTCGTTCAATAAGTTAGTTGCTTCTAGTTTTCTTCTTCTAGTCAGTGCTACACCAGCAAGGTTTAATTTGGCTACAGCCAAATCCATATCCATTGATAAACCTAATTCAATTGCTTTTTTGAAATACTTCTCTGCTAGTTGTAAATTCGTTTGAGAATTCATGATTCCATG
>NZ_JBAWDL010000175.1:0-9868 GCF_049590715.1 Flavobacterium sp. | reverse complement strand
AATAATAAAGATTTATTTAAATAAGAGATTCCCGTGTTATAATCCTTTTTTTTAAAACAATAAATGCGACCTAGATTATTATTTATTTCATTTTTAACATCATTAGCTAAATTAGCAAATGACAATCCTTTTTTATAGTATAAAATTGCTTTATCCAACTCTGCTAATTGTTCATAATTAGCTCCTATAATATTATATGATTTTGCAATAAGATAATTGTCTTTTATTGTATAGGCATATTGTAAAGCGGATCTTGAGGTAATAAAGGATTTTTCATAATTATATTTATGAAGTAAATCAGAAGCTTCATTCGTTAATTTTACTATTTCATTCCTTGCCGGTATTCCCTTTATAGTATCATTAGCATTACTACAAACAGTCCATGAAAAGAAAACACAAATTAAAATTCTTAATTGAAACATAAACGAAAGCTATTGCTCAAATATACATTAAAAATGATAGCCATGATTAGATAATATCAAAAAAACACAGTACGAATTATGCTTCTTTACTTTGGTTTAATTTACCCACAGATTTGGCTACAATAGTTGCTACAGTAGCATCACTAGTAATATTAACAACTGTTCTGCACATATCTAATGGTCTATCAATAGCAAAAATAAGTGCTAATCCTGCCTCAGGAATTCCAGCTTGACCTAGAACAATTACAAGCATCACCATTCCAGCACTTGGAACTGCCGCTGAACCTATTGATGCTAGCGTTGCGGTAACTACTATCATTAACTGTGTATTCAAATCCAATGGGGAAGGTAACATTGCCTGCGCAATAAAAATGGCTGCTACTGCTTGATACAAACTTGTTCCATCCATATTTACGGTTGCCCCTAATGGCAATACAAAACTTGAAACTTCTTCGTCAACACCTAAATTTTCAGTAACACATTCCATGGTTACTGGTAAAGTTGCGGCACTAGAACTTGTAGAAAAAGCCAATAATTGTGCAGGAGCAATGGCTTTAAAAAATGTAATTGGATTGACTTTGGCAAATATCATTAATAAACTTGGATACAAAACAAATGTCATTAGGATTAACCCTAAAAGCACTGTTAATCCGTAAATACCTAATGCTCCAAGGGTTGTGAAATCTGGAATTTCAACCATTAATGCTGCCATTAATGCAAAAACACCATAAGGAGAGAACAACATGACAATATCAATTATCTTGAGAATTACATCATTCATTCCTTTAAAGAAGTCAACAACAGGTTTAGCTTTTTCTTCTTCTATTAAAATTAATCCTATTCCCATCAGAATAACAAAAAAAATGACTTGCAACATACTTCCATTATCTGATAAAGCTTTAAAAAAATTATCAGGAACGATATCAATAATAGGTTGCAACGGTCCGCTTATTTTAGTTTTATCAGCTAATTCAATTTTTTGGATAGCATCACCTGAAAAGTTTTCGAGCAAACTTTTTCGGGAAACCTCATTAATATAACTTCCTGGTTTTATAATATTAGCTAGAACTAAACCCAAACTTACCGCTATAATAGTTGTACATAAATAAAACAGCACTGTTCTTCCTCCTAGTTTTGATAATTTTGAAATATCCTTTAAATCAGCCAATCCTACAATTAAAGAAACAACGATTAATGGAACTGCTATCATTTTTAGTAAATTAATAAAAATAGTTCCAAAAGGTTTGACCCAATCAACAACAATTCCTTTTTGTTCTAGGTTTTTCATCACTAAACCAAAAAGCAATCCCAAAATCATACCGATTAAGATTTTCCAATGTAACCCCAATTTTTTTATCATCGTAATTGCTGTTTTAATATGTTATAAAAGAAAAAAGGTGTGCTTAATTTTCTAAAAAACTAATGCAACACCTTTCAAAAATAAGCTATAAACGTTTTAAACCAAGTCTAAACTATTTATATGTTTTATTGATTAAATAAAAATCAGCTAGAACAATGGCGGCCATTGCTTCCACAATAGGCACTGCGCGAGGAACAACACATGGATCATGACGACCTTTACCGGTCATCTCTGTGATATTTCCTTTGTTGTCTAATGATTCTTGTTTTTTCATGATTGTTGCAACGGGTTTGAAAGCTACTCTGAAATATATATCCATTCCGTTACTGATTCCTCCTTGAATGCCTCCTGAAAGATTTGTTTTAGTTGTTCCATCTGGGTTATATAAATCATTGTGTTCACTTCCTTTCATTTTTGAACCGCAGAAACCGCTACCAAATTCAAAACCTTTTACAGCATTGATAGAAAGCATGGCTTTGCCTAACTCAGCATGTAGTTTATCGAAAACAGGTTCTCCTAACCCAATAGGCACATTTTGTATCACACAAGTTACAGTTCCACCAACGGTATCCCCTTCTTTACGAATTTCACGTATGTACTCTTCCATTTGCGCTGCTAAAGCTTCATCAGGACAACGTACAGGATTACTTTCTATTTTAGAAAAATCTAAATCTTGATACGGTTTTTCTAAATAAATAGGCCCTACAGAAGAAACATAAGCATTAATTTTAATTTCTGGTAACATTTGTTTTGCAATGGCTCCTCCTACTACTCTGCTGGCGGTTTCACGAGCGGAACTACGTCCTCCACCACGATAATCTCTTGAACCATATTTTTGATCATATACATAGTCAGCATGACTTGGTCTATAATTATCTTTTATATGAGAATAATCGTCTGATTTTTGATTGGTGTTTGGGATTATAAATCCAATAGGAGTTCCAGTTGTTTTACCTTCAAAAATGCCCGATAAAAACTGCACATCATCTGGCTCTTTTCTCTGGGTTACAATTGCTGACTGACCTGGTTTTCTTCTTGACATCTCCAATTGAATAGCCTCAAAGTCTACTGTTATTCCTGATGGACATCCATCTATTATTCCGCCTAAGGCTTCTCCGTGGGATTCACCAAATGTTGTTAATCTAAATAGTGTACCGTAGCTATTTCCTGCCATTATTATTAATTTTGAACAAAAGTACTATTTTAGTTTTAAATTTTTAAGTTTACGCTTTAAAAAACAATACTAAAATCTTGATGTTGTGTTAATATTACTGTCTTTTTCTTAACCTTAATTTTCATTTAAACAAAATGAAATTCATTTAATTTGTTCAAAATCAAATTTTAGATTACATTGAAAAAAAGAAAGGTTGAATTAGTAGTGATTTCAGACACACATCTTGGAACTTACGGAAGCCACGCCAAAGAACTCTATAAATACTTATCCTCAATAAAACCTGATACTTTAGTCCTAAACGGTGATATTATTGATATTTGGCAATTTAGAAAATCTTATTTCCCTAAATCCCATTTAAAAGTCCTTCAAAAAATTGTTAGTCTTGCTTCCAAAGGAACCAAAGTATACTACATCACTGGTAATCATGACGAAATGCTACGCAAATTTAGTGATTTCAATATGGGGAATTTTTCATTAGTAGATAAATTGGTTTTAGAATTAGATGATAAAAAAGCGTGGATATTTCACGGAGACGTTTTTGATGCCTCTGTTAACCATGCTAAATGGATTGCAAAATTAGGGGGCTTAGGATATGATTATTTAATACTCATCAATCGTTTTATAAATTGGTGTTTGAGTAAAATTGGAAAAGAACCTTATTCATTTTCTAAAAAAATAAAAGCAAGTGTAAAAAAAGCCGTCAAACACATTTCTGACTTTGAAGTAACAGCTGCTGAACTTGCGATCGAAAATAAATACGATTATGTAATATGTGGCCATATTCATGAACCAAAAATGGAAGCCAAAATTACAAAAAATGGAAGTACATTATATTTAAATTCTGGAGATTGGGTTGAAAACTTAACTGCACTGGAATACAATAAGAAAAAATGGAAATTAAGACGCTATCAAGAATCTTATTATACTGATTTAGAAAATGATACCGATACTGAAGAAGTATTAAACCATAAACTAATCGCTTCAATACTTTTTTCTAAATAAATATCAAAAGCATAAAACACTAATAATAATAACTTATAATCTATTAATGTGAATTATGTAAAAAATTAAATTTATTTTATAAATTTATGAAACATTTTAAATGTAATTTTGCATTAAACAAATTAGAAAATTTATGAAAAAACTTATTTTAGCAGCTTTTATGCTAATGGGATTAGCATTCAGTGCACAGGCTCAAGAAATCTCTAAAAATGCTTTAGGGTTACGTTTCGGAGATAACAATGGTTTTGGAGGAGAAATTTCATACCAAAGAGGTCTATCAAGTAAAAATAGAATAGAGGCTGATTTAGGATGGAGAAATAATCATGATGTTGATGCTTTTAAATTAACAGGGCTTTACCAATGGGTATGGAATATTGAAAATGGATTTAATTGGTACGCTGGTGTAGGTGCTGGATTAGGAAGTTGGAGATATGATGTTAAAGGTGCTAAAGATAGTGGTACATTTGCTTATGCAGCTGGAGACATAGGTATTGAGTACAACTTCGATATTCCATTGTTGATTTCACTTGATTTCAGACCTGAATTTGGAGGTAGTGGATATTTCAAAAACAATTATGGTTCAGATATTGCATTATCATTGAGATACCAATTCTAATAATTGAGAATATATAACAAAAATGCCGCTTTGATAGCGGCATTTTTTATTTAATACTGATTCCTTTTTTGGAATTTATTTTGACTACACAATACGGATATGTAATGGATTGCGTTACCATAACATCTGGTTCTGGACTGACTTTTTTGACTTTTACATAAATTGAATCTCCTACTTGTTCAACATTCTCTACTCCAATAGAATACCCACTACTTGGTTGTTCTCCTAAATTTAAAATGATAAAATTTGATTTTTGTACGTCTATAGTACTTATTTTATTTTTCAAAAAGGAATCATTTTGTAACATCTTAATTTCATTTGGTTCCGTAAGAATTTCATAGAAATTAATATTAGCACCACCGTCTGATTTCTGTGTTAAAACTTCATATAATGGATGAGCGGCAACTGTTTTAGTTGACGAAGCGCCACAAGAAGCTAAAACAAAACTAAATATTATGTATATTATTTTTTTCAATTTAAAATCTTTTAATTTTAATCAGGCTTAGAAGGTGACTTCTTTTTTTTAGCGTATTTTTTTAACGCTTTCTCGTATATAGCAACGTACAGCGGTAAAATATTTTTGATATCAAATTTCTTAGCTACTTCGAGTGCATTTTTTTTGAATTCACACAAAACCAAATCATCTGATAGAATTTTTAAAGCATTATCAGCCATTTCATCAATGTTACCTACATCACTCAAATAGCCTGAAATACCATCAAAATTAACTTCTGGCAACCCTCCAGAGTTACTAGAAATTACAGGAACTCCCCAAGCCATTGCTTCCAAGGCAGCTAATCCAAAACTTTCGGTTGACGAAGGCAATAAGAACATATCAGAATAACTTAAAATCTTATCTATTTCGTTGCTATTTCCAAAAAAGATTACTTTATCTGAAATTCCTAATTCTTGACATAAGGCTTCTGCTTTTTCTTTTTCTGGTCCATCTCCCACCATCATTAACTTTGCAGGAATATTTTGTTGAATTTTGTAAAATATTTTAATAATATCAGGAATGCGTTTTACTTTCCTAAAATTACTAATATGCGTAATTATTTTTTCATTTCCATTTGCCATTACAGAACGACGACATGGAATATGTGGATCTTTTGTATTTTTATCTAATTCAATAAAATTAGGGATCACTTGAATATCCTTTTTAATGTTTAATAAGCGATACGTATCTTCTTTTAAACTTTGTGAAACAGAAGTCACCACATCCGACTTATTGATACTAAAACTTACTGCTGGTTTATAAAAAGGATGATTTCCAACCAGTGTAATATCCGTTCCATGTAAAGTAGTGACCATCGGAATATGAATTCCTTCATCTTTCAACATTTGTCTTGCCATATATCCCGCATAAGCATGAGGAATTGCATAATGAACATGTAAAATTTCAATTTTGTACAATTTAACCATATCAACTAATTTACTTGACAAAGCTAATTCGTAGGGTTGGTAATGAAACAATGGATACTCTGGAACATTTACTTCATGGTAATGAACATTAGGGTTCAATAGTGCCAAACGAACGGGTTGACTATAGGTAATAAAATGAATTTCGTGGCCCATACGAGCCAATTCTAAACCTAGTTCTGTAGCGACTACGCCACTACCACCAAAAGTAGGATAACAAACAATTGCAATTTTCATCTATGAATTTTATATAAAGCGAATTTACTCAAAATAGCTCCACAAAAGAGTTAAAATAAGTTAAAAAGTCTTATTTCAAAACTATATACAATTAAAAAAAGGAGGTATATACCTCCTTTTATTTACAATTTTTAATACTTTTAAAAAAATCGGCTGTGCCAGCTATCGATTGCTTCTACTTCCCATGATTCATTGAATTCTTGAACATTGTTGATTAGATTATTAAAGACAATTGTACTTTCGGTCACTGACTTATCTTTGACCATTTTTTTAAAATCAATCAATGGTTTGTGAGCAATATGTTCGCCTTGTTTAAAGGTTACATTCATTTTATCTAACAAATCTACATTGTATTTTTTCTCCAATCCTTGAATAAATACTACAGACGAATCAATAGAACAACCTGTTGCCGCTTGCACCTCTTGATTGACTGCTAAAATAATAAAACGATTGTATTTTAGTTGGTATGAGGATTCTAAACTTGTTCCGTGTGCAGCCCAACTTTCTAAAAATGTTTGTAAATCCGTTTCTATTTCAGAAATTTCAGCATCGGAAAATTTTCTGTTAGATTGGTAAATCCAAATTCTGGATTCTTCTGGTAAATCTTCAAATGGTATATACATGGTAAGTTATGTGTTATGAGTTAAGGGTTAGAAGTCAGAAGTTAGGAGTTTGAAATAATCAACATATAAGTCATGAAATATGACACATGACACATAACACTTAATACATAACTCTTAACCTGTTTTCTTCTACAAATCCTGTGCATTTGCTATTAATTCGGCTATGTCCAATACTTTGACATCACCTTCTTTTTCTTTGTTTTTGATTCCGTCTGTCATCATGGTGTTGCAAAATGGACAACCTGTCGCGATGATTTCAGGAGTAGTTTCGAGAGCATCTTCGGTTCTAAGAATATTTACTTCTTTATTTCCTGGTTCAGCATCTTTGAACATTTGTGCACCACCAGCGCCACAACATAATCCATTAGCACGAGAACGTTTCATCTCTACTAATTCTGAATCTAGTTTTTGAATTAAATCTCTAGGTGCTTCGTAAACTTTATTCGCTCTTCCTAAATAGCAAGGATCGTGGAATGTTATTCTTTTTCCTTTAAATTGTCCACCTTCAATAGTCAACCGACCGTCATCTAATAATGACTTTAGAAACTCGGTATGGTGAACTACCTCGTATTGTCCGCCTAGTTCTGGGTATTCATTTTTTAAAGTGTTAAAACAATGTGGACAAGCGGTAACGATTTTTTTAGCTTCATACGCATTCAACACCTCGATATTCATCATGGCTTGCATTTGGAACAAAAATTCGTTTCCAGCTCTTTTGGCAGGATCACCAGTACAACTTTCTTCGGCACCTAAAACAGCAAAAGAAACATTGGCACGATTTAAAATACGTACAAATGCTTTTGTTATTTTTTTGGCTCTATCATCAAAACTTCCTGCGCAACCTACCCAAAATAGTACTTCGGGTTGTTTCCCTTGAGCTAGCATTTCGGCCATTGTTGGCACTATTAAATTTTCTGACATATTGTTATCTTTAAACCTCACCCCCGCCCTCTGCAAAGGAGAGAGGTAGAGGAGATTGCTATTTGTTATTTTATACAGTCTTTTTGGCTAATAATTACTCGGGTTGAATTCTTTGTAATTAGTTTACTTATATCCCTAAGCGTTGTTTTGCGTGAGGGATAGTAGTGGAGCTCATTTATGAGTTGCTTTTTTGCAACTTATAAAAAGCGGGAACGGATAGCCCGACCCGTAGTTTTTACGGAGGGTCACGCCCAAATTATTTTACTCGTCTTTCCAGTTTAAACGGTCTTGTTGGCTGTATGGCCATGGTGCACCGTTGTTCTCTACATTAGTCATCATCGCATTTATCGGCATAGGCGCAGCGCTTTGTTCCATTACTAAATAGCGACGCATATCCATAATGATTGACAGCGGGCTGATGTTTACAGGACATTCCTCAACGCAAGCGTTACATGAAGTACACGCCCACAATTCCTCAGGAGTGATGTAATCGTTTAGCAATGTCTTATTATCTGGGATAAAAATTCCTTTATTAGCATCGATATTTTTACCTACTTCTTCAAGACGGTCTCTGGTGTCCATCATGATTTTACGAGGAGATAATTTTTTGCCTGTTAGATTTGCTGGACATGCGGATGTACAACGACCACACTCAGTACATGTATACGCATTTAGTAATTGTACCCAATTTAAATCTTGAACATCGTTAGCTCCAAATTTAGCTGGCACTTCACCTTCTGTAGGAGCAGGAGCGGCAAATGGATCAGCATTAGGATCCATCATTAGTTTTACTTCATTAGTCACTGCCTCTAGATTATTGAATTTTCCCAAAGGATTCAAATCAGCAAAAAAAGTATTAGGGAACGCTAGTAAAATATGAAGGTGTTTTGAAAAGTACAAGTAGTTCAAGAAAATCAAAATACCTGTAATATGTAACCACCAAGTTGTTCTTTCGACAATATGAAGGGAACTTTCTGAAAACCCAGAGAATAATGGTGCTATATGTTGAGAAATTAGATTTCCTGAATTATTCATTTGGAAAAAGTTGTCTGTAGCATTCATTACTAAGAACAACGTCATTAAAACCATTTCGAAATAAAGAATGTAATTAGCGTCATTCTTTGGAAAACCTTTTAAGTCAGGATTAATGAAACGTTGCAATTTTACAATATTACGACGAATCCAAAATACAATAACGGCTACTAAAACCAGTATTGCTAAAATCTCAAACGAACCTATTAAGAAACCATAAACTGCACCAAGAGATGAAAAAACTCTATGCGTTCCTACTAATCCATCAATAATTATTTCAAGTAATTCAATGTTGATGATAATAAAACCAACATATACAATGATATGTAAAATTCCAGCAATAGGTCTTTTGACCATTTTAGATTGTCCAAGAGCAATCATAGCCATGTTTTTCCAACGTGCTGATGGATTGTCTTTTCTATCAATATCGATACCTAGATTAATATTTCGGATTAACTTTTTAATATTATTATAAAAGTATCCAAAACCAGCAATCAGTAGTATTGCAAAAAATATATTGTCTAAATAGTTCATAACTATTTTTATTTATTGTTTGAAAGTGTATCTGGTGCTTTGTAAGGTTTGTCTTTTTTACCAAAAAGAGATACGTTTATGTATCTTGTTGGGTGTAATCTAATATCTTGTAATAAAACCTCTAATTCTTTAGATGTTTTATTAAAATTAGTATACATGGCATCGTCTTTAAGTAATTTACCCATAGTGCCTTTTCCTGACT
Organism: Flavobacterium sp.; assembly: GCF_049590715.1. Lineage (GTDB taxonomy): Bacteria > Bacteroidota > Bacteroidia > Flavobacteriales > Flavobacteriaceae > Flavobacterium. The sequence continues at coordinate 326 of NZ_JBAWDL010000175.1, read as the reverse complement.
CTAATCCAGCCATTATTCCATTTACTTTTACTACTGTATTATTTAAGTTCCTAATGGTTTTACCTAAATTAGCTTTATTTATAGAATCTGAAATTTTAGAAAAATCACTTGAAATTTTATTAAAGTTGGTTACAACTCCTTTTATTTGAGTTTTATTATCATCTAAAATAGTATTCATACTTGCCGAAGCTTTATGGAATTCTTCCATTGTTTGACTCATTTCAGCCAAAGACTATTTTAAATCATCTTGTGCCTTTTTGTCTAAAACATTATTGACACCAGTAATCAATTGATCTGCATTTTCCATCAATTTCATAACTTTAGCT
>NZ_JBAWDL010000174.1:0-1529 GCF_049590715.1 Flavobacterium sp. | reverse complement strand
CCCACCCCCTTCGCCACATGCGTGTAGATTTCCGTCGTTTTCACATCCGCGTGGCCGAGCAGCGTTTGGATCGTCCGCAAGTCCGTGCCGCCTTCCAGTAAGTGCGTTGCAAAGGCATGCCGAAATGCGTGACTCGTCGCATTTTTGTCGATCATCGCCTCCTCCACTGCGCGCCGCACGGCACTCGCATACGCATCCTCGCCAATGTGATGCCGCCTCACCAAGCCGCTCTGCGGGTCTTTCGATACCTTTGCCGCCGGGAAGAAATACTGCCACGGCCACTTTTCACCTCCGTGAAGGTGCTTGCGCAGCAGTGCCTCCGGCAACCATGCGCCCGCCAGCCCCGCCGCCCGGTCTTCTTCAAACAGCTCCCGCAGCTTCACCTTCCGCTCCGCCACTTCCGCACGCACGGATTCCGGCAGTATCGTCGTCCGATGCTTGTCACCCTTCGCCTCGCGGATGGTAATCATTCCTCGTTCCTGATCCACGTCCTTCACCCGCAGCCGCACCAGCTCCATCAGTCGCAGCCCGCCTCCATACTGGATCCGCGCCATCAAGCCGTATTTCTCGTCGATCTTGTCCAGCACTGCCAAGACCTCTTTGACATCCAGCACCACCGGCATCCGTGGCACGGTTTTGCGCAGGCGCACTTCCAGATCCACCTCATCCATGCCACACACTGCTTTGAAAAAGAACACCAAGGCGTTAAGCGCCTGCTTCTGTGTCGCGAAGGAAACCTTGCGTTCCGCCACTTGCCAGCTCAGGAAATCCCGTGCCTTGTCCGGCCGCATCACCGCCTGCTCGTCACCTGCCCACACCGCAAACATCGCCGCCCAGCGTCCATAGGTTTCTCGCGTCCGGGGAGCTTTACCCTGTCTCGCTCCCGCCCGCTCCACTGCATCCCGCACCCGCTCAGGCAGGCTCCGCACCTCGCCACCTTTTACCTTCCGGTATTCCAGCCAACGCACATACCAGCGCATCGCCGCGCCCCATTGGTCGAGCTGCCACTTCTCGCGCGGCTTCGCGAGGACCTGTTCCTTCCAAAACCGCTCGCAGGCTTGCCGTCCGGAGGCCAAGCCGCTTCCAGCAACGAATTTCTCCAACCAGCCCAGCAACATCGCAAAACCCTCACGTTCGCGTAAGAGAACGTCGGAGGAGGCATCCAGATCTTTGGACCAGGCATATAGACCCGGAGAGCTTTTCGTGATCATGAGTTCTTTTGAACATGCTGTTCGTTTGATGTCCAGAAAACTTTCGATGCTTCGTTTCCCGGTAATTCTTCGCGAACAAAATCTCTTGGTTATCCGGAATAACGCTACCCAGTTCTCAAAGCTTTCCAACAAATCAAGGGATCTTTATAAAAACCACCATTCCCGCCACGGCCATCATTTCCCCGGAATGACTTGACTCTAAGGCTTTTAATGGGTTTCGTCAGTTTAAGTCCCGTGGGTTTTGATATCCATTATCTCGATATGCCAACGGGCGAATAAACACTGTTGTGCGCCGAGCAAAGCAAGGCGCTTCTTGTC
>NZ_JBAWDL010000173.1:0-1611 GCF_049590715.1 Flavobacterium sp. | reverse complement strand
TGCTGATGTTTGCGTTCCTGGCGCACTGGAACGCGCTGCTCTGGCCGCTGGTCATGTCGACGACAGTCGAGACCCGCACCGTCGTGCTGGGGCTGCGGGAATTCCAGGGGCAGTATTTTACCAATTGGGACTCGCTCATGGCGGGGGCGGTCATGTCGACCCTTCCAACCATCGCGGTCTACTTGTTCGCGCAGCGCTGGTTCATCAAGGGCGTTGCACTTTCATCGGGAATAGGGGGGCGCTGATGACCCGGAATATTGTTCAGATCGTTGCCGACGACCTCGGATTTGGAGACCTTGGTCACTTCAATGGCGGCGTGACTCACACGCCCAACATCGACCGGTTGTTCCAGAAGGGCGCAACGTTTACCAACGCCTTTTCGGCCTCGGCGGTTTGCGCGCCCGCCCGCGCTGCACTCCTAACCGGGCGCTATCCCCATCGCACCGGCGCGATCGATACGCTGGAAGGGCGGGGGCTGGATCGGATCGCGTTGCGCGAGCGCACTGCTGCCGATGCCTTTGGCGCGGCCGAATATCGAACCGGCCTGATCGGAAAATGGCACAATGGGGCGCTCGACCCGAGATTTTCCCCCACGGCCCGCGGTTTCGAGCACTTTATCGGCTTCCAGGGCGGCTGGTTGGACTATTGGGAGTGGACCATTTCCGACAATGGCGCATCGAGAACCAAGGACGGTCGGTACCTCACCGATGTCTGGGCCGAGGCGGCAAGTTCGTTTGTTGCCGATCAGGATCCGCGGCCGTTTTACCTGATGCTGGCTTTCAACGCGCCGCATTTTCCGCTGCAGGCACACGAGGCCGATCTGGCATCGGTGCGATCACGCGTAAACGTCACCACTGAAGTCGCCACGATCTATGCCATGGTCGAGGCCATGGACCGGGCGGTTGGCGATGTGCTGGCAGCTCTCGAAGCCAGCGGGCGACTCAGCGATACGCTGGTTCTCTTCACCAGCGACAACGGTCCGCATCTGGGCGGAGCTTCCGCACGGCCCAACCTCAATCTGCGTGACTTCAAGGGGACGGTCTATGAGGGCGGCATCCATGTGCCTTTCGCGGCCTACTGCCCCGGCACGATAGCGGAGGGGCAGGCAATAGACTCTACCCTGCACTTCGTCGATGTTCTGCCCACCATGCTGGAGTCGACTGGCGTTGAACTGGCCGAGGGTGCCCAGCATGTAGATGGCCGCTCGGTATGGAAGACGCTTGCCGCCGCCCAGGTGGAGAACCCTGTGCGCTGCTGGCAATGGAACAGGTACTCCCCGGTCCACAATTGCAACGCCGCCATACGCGAGGGCAGGTGGAAGCTGGTGCTCCCTCCCATCCCCGAAGCTATGGTGGTGACGCCTGAGGATCTCGAGATGGACGGGGATCTCAAGTATCGGCCAGGCATGCACACCACCATTCGGCTGGGCGAGCCGGCCAGATCGGTTCCGACGGACAACGAGGCCGAACTGTACGACATGGAGGTCGATCCGGGGGAAACTACCGATCTTGCCGGGCAGCATCCGAAAATAGTGGCGCGCCTTTTGCTGCAGCTCAGGGGTTGGTTCGACAGCGTCGAAGCAGACCGGGCGATCGGCTTGCAATCCAACCT
>NZ_JBAWDL010000172.1:0-3113 GCF_049590715.1 Flavobacterium sp. | reverse complement strand
GCTTTAATCGTAAACGGTTTTAGTAAAGATGTATTGAATAAGTTACCAATGGAATTTGCTGTGGAAGCACAGAAGTTATTGGAAATTTCTCTTGAAGGTTCTGTTGGATAGTTTTTTGTAAATTTGAAGAATCAACATTAAATTGCAATTGTTATGGAACTTATTTTAAAAAATGTTAAGAAAAAAGATTTTCCATTGTTGAAATCATTGGCAAAATCGCTTGGTTTTAAAATCGAAGAAAAAATAGATAAACCATATAATCCTGAATTTGTAAAAGAGATTTTGGAAGCTGCAAAAGAAGTTAGAGAAGGTAAGGGAATCAAAATGACTATGGAAGAATTAGATCGTTTATGGAAGTAATATTTTCCAATAAAAGCCAAAAAAGATATAGACTTTTGGTCAAAGTCGGGAAATAAGGCGATCATAAAAAAGATTTCTGAACTAATAAAAGCAATTCAAGTTGACCCATACAAAGGAATCGGGAAACCCGAGCAATTAAAATTTGGATTATCAGGCTATTGGTCAAGAAGGATTGATGGCGAACATAGAATAATTTACGAAATTATAGATGAGAATACAATAGATATTTTAAGTATAATTTCATTAAAAGGACATTACGAATAAACAAAAGCAACAAAATGTTAAGTATAAAAAATCTACACGCCTCAATTGGCGACAAAGAAATATTAAAAGGGATTAACCTTGAGGTAAAAGCAGGAGAAGTACATGCTATTATGGGACCTAACGGTGCCGGAAAAAGTACGTTATCTTCTATCATTGCTGGTAATGAAAATTATGAAGTAACTGATGGTGAAATCTTCTTAGACGGTGAAGACCTAGGCGAACTAGCTCCAGAAGAAAGAGCACATAAAGGAGTGTTTCTTTCGTTTCAATACCCAGTTGAAATTCCAGGAGTTTCGGTAACCAACTTTATGCGTTCAGCAATCAATGAATCACGTAAAGCCAAAGGACAAGACGAAATGCCAGCTAACGAAATGTTGAAATTAATTCGTGAAAAATCAGAATTATTAGAGATCGACCGTAAATTTCTTTCTCGCTCTCTTAACGAAGGATTCTCTGGTGGAGAGAAAAAACGTAATGAAATTTTCCAAATGGCAATGTTAGAGCCTAAATTAGCCATCCTTGATGAAACCGATTCAGGATTGGATATTGATGCTTTACGTATCGTTGCTAACGGAGTTAACAAGCTTAAAAGCGACAAAAACGCCGTTGTAGTAATTACACACTACCAACGTCTATTAGATTATATAATCCCTGATTACGTTCACGTTTTATTAAACGGTAAAATTGTAAAATCAGGAGATGCCTCATTAGCTCATGAGCTAGAAGAAAAAGGATACGACTGGATCAAACAAGAGCAAGAAGCGTAACATTAGTTTGCAGTTAACAGTTTGCAGTTTGCAAAACTCATAACTTATAACTCATAACTTATAACTACCTAAAATGGATTTAAAAGAAAAATTAGTATCGTCTTTTATGGCGTTTGAAGAACGTATCGATGTGCATGCACAATTACACGATGTACGTACTGAGGCTCTAAAAAACTTTGAAAATAAAGGATTCCCTACCAAAAAAGAAGAATCTTGGAAATACACTTCGTTAAACGCCATCTTAAAAAATGACTTTACCGTATTCCCAAAAAACGAAGGAGCAATTGAATTCAAAGATGTAAAAAAATACTTTTTACACGAAGTGGACACACATAAACTAGTATTTATTGATGGTGTTTTTAGTTCGAATTTGTCTTCTACCACTCACGACGGAATCGATGTTTGCTTGATGTCATCGGCATTGAACAAACCAAAATACAAAATGGTTATTGATAATTACTTCAACAAAATCGCTAGTAAAGACGAGAGTTTGACCTCGTTGAATACAGCTTTTGCTGCTGAAGGTGCTTATATCAATATCCCAAAAAGCAAAGTAGCCGACAAGCCTATCGAAATCATGTATTTCTCAACAGGCAATGAATCTGCTTTGATGGTGCAACCTCGTAACTTGGTGATCGTGGGCGAAAACTCGCATGTACAAATCATCGAACGTCACCAAAGTTTAAGTGACAATCCAGTTTTAACCAACTCGGTTACGGAGATTTTTGCTCAAAAACGTGCCATTGTGGATTATTACAAAATCCAAAATGACAATTTGGATGCCAACTTAATAGACAACACCTATGTGTCTCAACAAAAAGAAAGTCATGTCTATGTACATACGTTCTCTTTTGGTGGAAATTTGACGCGTAACAACCTGAATTTTTACCATTTTGGTGAACGTTTAACAAGTACCCTAAACGGAATCACAATTATCGAAGGAAAACAACACGTGGATCACTATACCTTAGTAAGACACGCACAACCCAACTGTGAGAGTTTTCAAGATTACAAAGGTATTTTCTCAGAGCGCTCCACAGGAGTTTTCAACGGAAAAGTATATGTGGAGAAAGAAGCCCAAAAGACCAATGCTTTCCAAAAAAGCAACAACATCCTATTGAGCGACAAAGCAACCATCAATGCAAAACCACAATTAGAGATCTTTGCAGATGACGTAAAATGTTCACACGGGTGTACCGTAGGACAGTTAGACGAAACTGCATTGTTCTACATGCAACAACGTGGAATCCCTCAAAAAGAAGCCAAAGCCCTATTGATGTACGCGTTCTCAAACTCGGTAATCGAAGGCATCAAAATACCCGAATTAAAACAACGCATCACTAAAATCATCGCTAATAAATTAGGCGTGAAAATAGGATTCGATTTATAGCATTACTGAACCACTGGTTCATAAAATTTCCAAAAGGAGCATCAGGTTTTATACTTGATGCTCTTTTTTTTATGGGTTTTTTAGGAGCAGAAGGATTAAGTGGTTTCAGGAATGATTGTTCCTGCCATTCGCTATATCTTGTGGCGGCTTAACGCCGACCGCCACAAGGATGCCGCTGCTGTCAGGGCTAGTGAGGGAATTTTGGTTTTGTAAGGGTGTTTTTCTTATATTTGGGATTGAATTAAGTGTGATGATATTCGCAGCAATCTACCCAATATTATGTTGCTTGGGATGATTTTGTTATTAATAGAAATAAAATATTATAAACCAAC
>NZ_JBAWDL010000171.1:0-3726 GCF_049590715.1 Flavobacterium sp. | reverse complement strand
GTACAAAGTCTTTCAGTACAGTGCTGTTCTTTATTGTTCTGGTTTAAGATTAGCTTTGTCGAAATTTTTTGATTTTTTTGGATATTTTTTAAAGCTAATATCACTTGGGTTTTCAATTACGGTTTTTATAGTAACTAAATCGCCTAATTTGTGTTTGCTCATCACCATTTTGTAATCTAATAAATATACTCCACAAAAAAAGTTGTTGTTTTCATCTTTTTCGATTATTCCTGTATAAAGCCCTTTTTTTAATATTCTTTCGTCTGATTCTTTTGTCATCTTGTATAAATTAAGGCGCAAAGTTAATCAATTATAAGGTCTTATTTTTGATTTTGGGTATTCTTGTTATATTTGCTTATGGAAAAAATCTTCAGACCTAGTCCTAATTCTTTTAAGAATACCTTTTGTGCTTTCAAAGAGGTTGATCCTATTGCTATCAAAGGAAAAAAAGCACAATTTGAAAGCAAAGCTGGTAGTTCTTACTATTACACCAAAGAAGGCATGTATCGTTATTCTAATCATTGGGGGCGATTAGCCAATAGTAAATGGCGTTTGATTCCGATGGAACCTGCTACGGAATCTAAGAGAAAGTTAGGCTTTGCTTTATGGGAAGAATTTTACCCTGATAATGCCGAGGATAAAATCTATTATCTAAAAGTAGATTATTTGTCGAATACGGTTAATTATGAACATAAAAACAATCCTGAATACGACGGAAAACCTGTTCTACGTACTAGTTTTGAAACGACCAAAAAAATAAAACAAATCAGGAATTTGCAACAACTGACTTCTTGGGCTAAGTATTTTGATTATGAGGATTTGGATGTTTTAAGAAAGCAACTAATAGATGAATTAGTGTATACTGATAAAACATTAGACGAAATCAAAGCGGAATTACTTTCCTGAATTTTGCCATTTATGCACTAACACGCGTGAGTGATAGGAGCAAACCGCCATTGCGGTGCGGATAGCACGACAGCAGGATACAAAGGGGCTTTGTCGAGACAAAGAATAGTAAGCCCCTTTGTATTCTGGTGGCACGCCCAAATAAAACTGTTTATACTGTAGTTGTTTTTGGAGCAATCAATTGTTTTATTTTGATATTAAAGGCTACGAAAATCAGAGTGGTAATGGGGCTTAAAATATTGAAAACAGCATACGGTAAGTAATCTAATGTTGCGACTCCTAAGGTGCTGGATTGATAGGCGCCACAGGTATTCCAAGGTATTAATACCGAAGTAACGGTACCTGCATCTTCGAGGGTTCTACTCAGATTTTCTGGAGCTAATCCCTTTTTTTGATATGCTTTCGCAAACATTTTTCCCGGGATTACAATTGATAAATATTGATCTGATGCAGTAATGTTGATGGCTAAACAGCTCCCTACAGTCGATGCAAATAAGCCTAAAGTGCTGTTTGCCATTTTTAATAAAGATTGACTAATACGTGCTAAGGCACCGATGGCATCCATAATCCCACCAAAGACCATTGCACAAATTATTAGCCAGATAGTGCCTAACATTTTTTGCATACCTCCTGAAGTAAATAAATCAGCTAAGTTTTTATTTTTTGTTGGGATGATAATTTCTCCTGTGATTGCGTTCATAACGCCTTTATATCCAGATTCAAAAGTCATGGTTTTGACTCCTACAATTTGATTGATGATGTGTGGTTGAAAAAGGATGGCGAAAGAGGCCGCGAGTAAGGTTCCTGCTAGGAGTGCAATCAACGGTTCTGTCTTTTTAATAATCAGTCCAATGACAATTAGCGGTACTAAGAATAGCCACGCTGAAACCGTAAAGGTATTTTGAATGTCTTGTAAGAGTGAGCCGATGTTAGCATCGCCTTTGATTTCTACGTTTAGTCCTATGATGGTAAAAATGAGTAAAGTCAAAATATAGGTGGGTACAGTAGTCAAAATCATATAACGGATATGGGTAAATAAAGCTGTTCCTGCCATGGCGGGAGCTAAATTAGTGGTGTCCGACATGGGTGATAATTTATCTCCAAAATACGCTCCAGAAATTACTGCGCCTGCCACCATTCCTAGATCGAATCCCAGCGCTTCCCCCACGCCAATTAAAGCAATTCCGACGGTGGCGCTCGTTGTCCATGAACTTCCTGTAGCGAGAGAGATTATAGAACAAATGATCAAAGTAGCTGGTAGAAATATGGCTGGACTTAATATTTGTAATCCATAATAAATCATCGTAGGAATGATACCGCTTACTAACCAAGTTCCAGCCAAAGAGCCTACCATTAATAAAATAAGTATTGCTCCAACGGTTGATTTAATATTGTTAGCTACTTCTTCCATCATTTTATGAAAACTAACTTTGTTAAAAAATCCTATAATGGCTGCTATTGCTCCACCTATTAATAAAATAAATTGATTGCTACCACTTAAAGCATTATCACCAAAAACATAGACATTGTATCCTAATAAAAGAACTAGAAAAAAAATAGGAATTAAAGCTTGGGTTATGGATAATTCCTTGTTTTTATGAATTTTGGTTTCCATGTAGGTTGTTTATAGAGTTTATAATCCTGGGATAGATACAGGTAAACTACCTTTGGTTTTAGTATTGTTTACTAATTGTGAAGCAGCTGTTTCTTGAAATTCAGGAAAATCTTGATAGATTTGAATAATGCCTTTTGCGGAAGTTAAATTTGGAATTACTTGTAATGCATACGGATTTCCAAAGAGATACAAGATGCATTTTTTAGTTGAAAAAAGGTGATCGAGTAGTGTTAAAACGGAGTCTTCGATTTCGAAATTATTGAAAGGTTTTGCTTTGGGAACAAATAAAGCAACCACTAAACAGTCCAAATTTTCTATTTTCTGTTTTAAAATGGTAATATTTTCAATTGATCCGTTTTCAATAGCAAATGAATTTGTATTTAAAGCAGTGGCTACTGTTTCAGAAAAATGATTTGAACTGTCTTTGTACAGACTGATAATTCCTAATTGATTATTTTCAGATGCTTCAATAATACTTTTATGATTGTCTGTATCTTTTACGGTTGTAATACATTGTTGAGCAATTTTGAGGTTTAAGTTGGCTGTGGTATCAAAATTAAATCGTCCTTTTGCCAGTGGATTTCCTTTTAGTAAGCCTACTTTTTCTTTGCAACTCATCAAACGTTTGTAACTATCTTCAATGCGTTCAGGTGAAGCATTTTTGAGGATTTCTTGAATGCCTTCAGGAACATTTTCGGCAAAACACAAAACGTCATTTCCTGCATTGAAAGCTTCCCATTCAAGTTGCCCTTTTTTATCGTATAGTTTTGAAACACTATGCATGTTTAATGCATCTGAAATTACCAAACCATTGTATTTTAATTGTTTTCGCAACAATCCTTCAATAATATTTTTAGATAAAGTAGCTGAAGTATTTTTTCCTTCGTTCAAAGCAGGAACGGCTAAATGTCCAATCATAATCGAATCGACTTGATTGTCAATTCCTATAATGAAAGGATACAATTCATTGGCTAATAATTCTTCTAAATTTTCATTTAAAATAGGCAATCCCAAATGTGAATCTACATTTGTATTACCGTGTCCGGGAAAATGTTTTAAACAACCTAAAACACCTGCATCGTTAAGACCTTCGAGATATTCCATTGCAAATTGGGCTACTTTTTTTTTGTTTTCACCAAAAGAACGATAGCCAATTACGGGATTGTTCGGATTGTTATTAATATCTGCCAAAGGAGCCAAATTAT
>NZ_JBAWDL010000170.1:0-1737 GCF_049590715.1 Flavobacterium sp. | reverse complement strand
GAATAATCTTCATAAGCAGGCAACTGCTTGATATTTTTAGGAAAAGTCAATGGTAAATGTCCTGATGGCGAAATGTCTCCAAAAAGTACGTCGGCAACTGCATTCCCTCCTTGCTCACCTGGGTACCAAATTTGTACGACAGCATCGCATAATTCCTCTATTCCTTCCAACGAAACCGGACTTCCGCTGGCTATTACCAAAATTAATGGCTTGCCTTTGATCTTAGACGCCACTTCTTGTACATAGTCAATTTGGCTTTGTGGTAATTTTAAATCATTTTTATCTCCTACGTTTTCGGCAGCAATCGCATCTACTTCTTCCCCTTCTCTATCGGCGGTCAAACCTACTACACAAATCGTAACATCTGATTCACCAGCTTCAAAAGGAGCCCAGTTTTTGGGGTTAATATTTTTGTGAAAAGGCAAAACCCCACTTCTATAATTCAATGAAGAACTAGGTGAAACCGCATCTGCAATTCCCTCCAAAATAGTAACCATACCCGAAGTTACTCCAAAGTAGCTTCCCATTAGCATGTCATTTGAATTGGCAAAAGGACCTGTAACGTATGGGATTTTAATGTCTTTTGACAAGGGTAATATATTGTTTTTATTTTTCAGCAATACAATCGACTTTTGCGCTACTTCTCTCGCAAGGGCGATGTGCTCTGGACTATGAATTTTTTCCAAACCATAATTTAAATACGGATTATCTGTCCCCGATTCGTCAAACATTCCCAATCTAAAACGGGTTTTAAAAAGTTGGACTGTTCTTTCATGAATGATTTGCTCTGTGATAAAACCTTCTTGAATCGCTTTTTTCAATTGATCGTAGGTTGTTCCACATTCCAAATTGGTTCCTGCTTTTAAAGAAACAGCTGCCGCTTCTGCCGCCGTTTTTACATATTTTAATTTGCCCGAAACACCACTAACAGCACCACAATCTGACGTAACATACCCATCGAATTTCCATTTGTCTCTTAAAGTTTCTTTCAACAGAAAATCACTTGCGCAAGCTGGCTTTCCGTACACGGCGTTGTAGGCTGCCATTACTCCTTCTACTTTCGCCTCTTTGACCAGCGATTCAAAAGCGGGTAAATAGGTTTCGTATAAATCTTGTTTTGAAGGTGCTGCATTGAATTCGTGTCGAATACTTTCTGGCCCAGAATGCACAGCAAAATGTTTGGCACATGCGGCAGTTTTCAAATATTTCGGATCGTTTCCTTGCAATCCTTTTACAAAAGCAACTCCAATTCGAGACGTTAAAAACGGATCTTCACCATAGGTTTCTTGACCACGACCCCATCTTGGATCTCTAAAAATATTGATATTGGGCGTCCAAAAAGTCAATCCAGAATATTTACTGTGATTGCCATTTTTTTGAGAAATACTATATTTAGCACGGGCTTCTGTCGAAATTGCGGAAGCAACTCTTTCTGCCAATTTAGGGTCGAAAGTAGCTCCCAACGCAATAGCTTGCGGAAAAATAGTTGCCTTGCCGTTTCTACCAATTCCATGTAGCGCTTCGTTCCACCAGTCATAATCGGGCACTTTCAAACGCGGAATTGCCGCTGCACCATTTTTCAACTGGTTAATTTTTTCTTCCGTTGTCATTTGTGACACCAAAATTTCGGCTCTCTTCTCAATTGACAAATTGTTGTTTTGGAAAGAAAAATCTACATTTTGTGCCGTTGTACTCATTGTTGCTAAGACCACTGAGGCGATACTTATTTTTTTGTAT
>NZ_JBAWDL010000169.1:0-21815 GCF_049590715.1 Flavobacterium sp. | reverse complement strand
GTTTTATACTTTTGCAAGCATGTAAAACGGATACAAAATCAATGCCTATTGCTGATGCTGAGCTAAAGTTAGAAAACGTAGTTTCAGATCATCTTGTGAAGGATTGGACTTATTTTTTGCCTACATCAAGTGCTAATCAAGTAATCCAACATCAATATTATACTATTTCTTATAATGAAGAGGCGGAGCAGGCTGATTGGGTAGCTTATGAGTTGAAAAAAGAATATGTGAAAAATAACGATTTTAAAAGACCTTATTTTATAGAAGATCCTAAAGTTGATTCTAAATCAGCGGATTGGAGAAATTATAAAAATTCTGGATACGACAAAGGACATCTTTGTCCTGCTGGTGATATGAAGTTTGATTTAAATGCTTATAACGATACTTTTTATACTTCTAATATTTCACCTCAGTTACACGATTTTAATGCGGGAATATGGAATAGATTAGAACAAAAAGTACGTTTTTGGGCTGAAAGATATGATGGTGTGATAGTAATTACAGGTGGCGTTTTAAATAAGCCCTTAAGAACAATTGGGAATGAAAAAGTTATGGTTCCTAATTATTTTTATAAAATTGTATTTGAAAATGAAACAGGCAAGCACAAAATGATAGCTTTTTTAATGCCTAATATAAAAAGTAATAAAGCACTTTATGAATATATTGTTTCCGTTGACAGTATTGAAAAAATGACTGGTATTGATTTTTTTTCCAATCTAGAGGATAAGTGGGAGGATACCTTAGAGAAAAATACGGATTATAAAGCGTGGATTTTTTAATTAAAGATATTGATTACCATTCATTTACTTTGTTTGCGTCCATTTTAATAAAAACAAAAAGCAAAATTGTAAACCCCCAAAGTCCTGAACCTCCATAAGAGAAAAAAGGTAAGGGAACTCCAATGGTTGGGAACACACCTAACACCATAGCGATATTTACAAAGAAATGGATAAATAAAATGCTTGCTACGCAATAACCATAAACCCTACTGAACTTTGTTTTTTGACGTTCGGCCAAATATATAATTCTAAGCAACAAACAAACAAACATAATAATTACAAATAAGGAGCCCACAAAACCCCATTCTTCACCTACTGTTGTAAATATATAATCGGTATGTTGTTCTGGTACAAAGCCACCTTTGGTTTGTGTTCCTTCAAGAAAACCTTTTCCGAACCATCCTCCTGATCCCACTGCAATTTCTGACTGATTTGTATTGTATCCAATGCCTTTCATATCAACAGATTTACCTAATAAGATATTAAAACGATCTCGGTGATGTTGCTTGAATACATTGTCAAAAACATAGCTAACAGAGAGTACAAAGCCTGATATTAAAACAAAAATTATAGTACTTAAAACGATGTTTCTATCCCCTAATCTTGATTTGAAATAGATTAATACAATTGCTAATAACGCAATTAGAAGAACATATTGTGGCTCTAAGATTAATGTTAAAACAAATAAAACTATCGCAATAAATCCAGTCCATACATACCAAGCAGGTAATCCTTCACGATATAAAACGATAATAAGAAAACAATAGATTAGCGCGCTTCCAGGATCATGTGGAACGATAAGCATAATAGGGAGACCTAGTATACCAAGAACCTGTAATTGTCTATTGGTGTCTTTTAAATTTATTTGGACATCGCTAAGGTACTTGGCTAAGGCTAAGGCAGTGGCAGTCTTCACAAACTCTGAAGGCTGTAAACCAAACGATCCAAAGGAATACCAGTTGGCTTGTCCCTTTATCGTTTTACCAAAAACAAATAATCCCGCTAAAGAAAATAATCCAATGATGTATATCAAACTAGCATACTTTTCATATAATTTACCATCTACATAAAGTAAAATAAAGATTAAGGGTATGGTTAGAATAATAAAAACAAGCTGCTTTTCAGAAGTTCCCTCCATAGAAGACAACGACGAAGAATAGATGTTTAGCCATCCCATAATTACTAATAAACTATAGATGATTATACAAATCCAGTCAATATTGCTTGTTAAACTTTGATTTTTCATTTAATGAAGATCTAATTTATTTTTTTAACGGTATCTTTTTTAACTACTGGTATTGTGGTTTTTGCTTTCAAAAGAGAATCTTTAATTCTTAATTGCATTTTGACTGCTTCTGAAAGTCCTCCTAATTTAGCATATCGATCTTGTAAACTTCTTTCTAGTGTACGTTTTTCAAGATCTGTTCGCGTTATTTTATGTCTAAGATATTTTTCAATCATTAAACTAGCGATTGGCCCTGCTATTGTGGATCCAAAACCTCCATTTTCAACCATAACTGCAATGGCAATTTTTGGATTGTCTTTAGGGGCAAATGCAACAAATATAGAGTGATCCTCAAGTTTTGTGCGAACACCATTAATCTTTGCAAAATTCTCTGCTGTTCCTGTTTTTCCACAAATATCAATTCCTTCTACTCTAAGAGAACTAGCTGTCCCTAAATTATAAACGTCAAATAATCCGCTTATGACGGGTTTGAAATATTTTTTATCAATGGTAGTTACGTGTTTTGTAGTAAACTTTTTATCGATGACCCCTCCTTTAATTTTTTTGATTATGTGAGGAGTGTAGTAATAACCTTCATTGGCTACTGCAGCCATCATGTTAGCTAATTGTATTGGAGTCATCAAAACTTCTCCTTGGCCAATCGCATTCGATACAATTGTTTTGCTGTCCCAGCGCCAATCAGGATACATTTTTTTATACGTTTTTGAATCGGGAACCTTTCCTCTTTTTCCTGTAGGTAAATCATATCCCATAAATTGACCTAAACCAAAACTTTTAACATGTTGGCTCCAAACATCAACTGCATAAGGAGGGCTCTTGTATTTGTTTATCGTTCTCATATAAACGGTCCCAAAATAGGCGTTACAGGAATTATAGATACCATTATGTAATTGATGGGGGCCAAAACCATGACATTTCATAAATCTGCCTCTAGCATAACTAAAGCCATGATGACACATTACGGTAGTGGTTTCATCAATTACACCTTCTTGAAGAGCAATTAAACCTGTTAAAATTTTAAAAGGTGAGCCAGGAGGATATTCTGCTAGAAGCCCTCTATCGTATAATGGTTTTGCGATAGAATCTCTATATAAAAGGGTATAGTTTTTTGAACGTTGTCTTCCTACTAAAATGGAAGGATCATATGAGGGGGCGGTAATTAGGGCTAATATTTCACCAGTTTTAGGCTCGATAGCAACGATTCCTCCTCTTTTGTTTATCATTAATTCTTCACCGTATTTTTGAATTTCGGCATCAATGGTTAGGTTTATGTCTTCACCTTGTACCGCAATAGTGTCATATTTCCCTTCTTTGTAAGAGCCTATTTCCCTATTGTATTTGTCTTTTTGAATGTATTTTACGCCCTTTATTCCACGAAGGATTTCTTCATAGTTTTCTTCCACTCCTTGTCGGCCTATTAAATCACCGCTTTTATAGTAAGGATTTTTTTCGATCAATCTTTCGTTTACTTGAGTGATAAAACCAAAAATATTGGCGCCAAAATTCACATCATAATCACGTAACGAACGTTTTTGAAAATAAAACCCTTCAAATTTTCTTATTTTTTCTTGAAAAGCAGCAAATTCACTTTTGTTTAATTGTGCTAAAAAAACGGATGGAAGTCTAGGGCTATAAATTTTAGCTTTCTCAATGTTTTTAATATATGTTTCTTTGGTAATATTTAATAGATGACAAAATTCTAAAGTATCTATGTTTTTTAGTTCTCTAGGGATGACCATAATATCATAAGAAGCTTGGTTGGATACTAGTAGTTTTCCGTTTCTATCAAATATATAGCCTCTCTCAGGATAATCATATTTTATTTTTATCGCATTATTTTCTGATTTTAATTTGAAGGTATCATTGATAACTTGCAAATAAAATATGCGGATTACTAGCAATGATGCTGCAATGATAATTAGTGATGGCAGCAGTAGTTTTCTCATCGTTTTACAGGCTTAATAAGATATATTATAATAATGCAACTAATAAGAGTAAATAAGGCGCTTAATAGTGATCTAATCAGTATATCCCATATGAAATTTACTTGAAAAGCTTCTAAAATAAATAGAGTAATATGATGTAATAATACCGCTAATAGTAAGAATGAAAAACGTTCGGGGGTTAAGGAATCATTTATTCGAATGGTTTGATATTCATAACTTACACCAAACGAGAATTTAAAAATATATGGTCTAAAGTTTGCTAGTACCAAGCAGGCAGTAGCATGTATTCCTCCAGAATTTGAAAAAAAATCCATTGTTAGGCCTAATAAAAAACTTGCGATTAGTAATCCTGATTTGTTTCCATTAACTGGATATAACAATATAAACAAAATATAAGGAAGTGGCATAATAAATCCCAAAAATGTCATGTTGTTGAAAAGGATAATTTGAACGGCTAATAATAATATAAACCGTAAAATATTGACTAACAATGTGCTATTCATCTTTTTTACCGTTTTTTTCTAGATTATTAAGTTCAACTCTATTTTTACTTTTTATAATATAGACATGACCTAAATTTGTCATGTCGTTAAAAAGTTTAATATTCAAAGTGTAATAATTAGTTTGATTGTCAATATAAATTTTGTCAATCGTTCCAATATTAATATTTTCGGGAAAAATCACAGATTGTCCTCCTGTTACGATCGTATCTCCCTTTCGTACCGAAGCTAATCTAGGAACATCAATAAGTTGAACAAAACCAGTACTTTTTCCATTCCAAACTAAAGAACCAAAATGATTTGATTTTTTTATTTTCGCATTAATCTGAGATTTTTCATTTAAAACACTTAGTACGGTAGCATAATTTGGAGAAGTTTTATCGACTATGCCTACAATTCCTAAATTGTTAATCACACCCATGTCGGTCTGAACTCCTTTAAGAGATCCTGAGTTTAAAGTTAAGAAATTTTCCTGTGTATTATATACATTATGGATTACTTTTGAAACCAAAATATCATCTGGAGCAACTCCTTTTAGACTTTCGATTTTCTTAATCTCAGTGGTGTCTTTTGTTTTAAATAATATACTTTTTAGTCTAGCATTTTCTAATGCTAAAGCATCATTTTGAGTTCTTAAATTCAAATATTCGCTTACATTGTTGATTTTTTCATACACACCACCGCTTACAAAATTAGCCGAACTAATAATTCTGCTTTTGTGAAAAGAGTGTGATTGTATGGTAAGCAAAAGCGAAATGCATAATAACAGCAAAAACAGTAAACGATTACTGTTTTTGAATAGAAAATTAAAGATTTGCTGCATTCTCTTATTTGATTATGTGTTTCAAAATAGGCTTAAGATTCTGAATTTATAAAATTTATTAGATTTTATAAAATTCAGAAATATATAAGAAAATCTTATTTAATTAAGATGCTTTTAAATTTACCTATGTTTTTAAGGGCCATTCCTGTACCGCGAACAACTGCTCTTAAAGGATCTTCGGCAATATAAACAGGTAAATCTGTTTTTTGAGAGATTCTTTTGTCTAAGCCTCTTAACATAGATCCCCCACCGGCTAAATAGATACCTGTGTTGTAGATATCTGCTGCTAATTCAGGAGGCGTTTGGGATAACGTTTCCATTACGGCATCTTCAATTCGTTGAATTGATTTGTCTAATGCTTTGGCAATTTCTCTATATGATACTTCTACTTGTTTCGGTTTACCTGTAAGTAGATCTCTACCTTGAACAGACATGTCTTCTGGAGGAGTTTCTAAATCTTCTATGGCAGCACCTATTTGAATTTTTATTTTTTCAGCAGTGCTTTCTCCAACAAATAAATTATGTTGTGTACGCATGTAATATACAATGTCATTTGTGAAGACGTCACCTGCAATTTTTACAGATTTATCACATACGATACCACCTAATGCAATCACAGCAATTTCAGTTGTTCCACCTCCAATATCAACAATCATATTTCCTTTTGGCTGCATAATGTCAATACCAATACCAATTGCTGCAGCCATTGGTTCGTGTATTAGGTAGACTTCTTTACCGTTTACTCTTTCACAAGATTCCTTAACAGCTCTCATTTCTACTTCAGTAATTCCAGAAGGAATACAAACTACCATTCTTAAGGCAGGAGTAAACATTCTTTTCTTTAATGCAGGTATGCTTTTGATGAACATACTGATCATTTTTTCTGAAGCATCAAAATCAGCAATTACACCATCTTTTAACGGTCGTATTGTTTTAATGTTTTCATGTGTTTTACCTTGCATCAAATTGGCTTCTTTACCAACAGCGATAATTTTCCCTGAAATTCTATCTCTAGCAACTATCGAGGGACTGTCAATAACAACCTTGTCGTTATGGATAATTAAGGTATTAGCGGTACCAAGGTCTATCGCAATATCCTCGGTCATGAAATCAAAAAATCCCATATACTATTTTGGGTTAAAAGTTATAAATATAATTGCGCACAAAGTTAAACAAATTAATGTTTGAAATGACGAGTTCCTGTAAATACCATTGCAAGATTGTTTTCGTTACAATAGTTAATACTTAATTCGTCTTTAATCGATCCTCCTGGTTGAATCACTGCTGTAATTCCTGCTTCTTTTGCAAGAGCTACACAGTCTGGGAAAGGAAAAAATGCATCACTTGCCATAGAGGCACCTGTTAAATCAAAACCAAAATGCTTGGCTTTTTCAACGGCTTGTTGTAAGGCATCTACTCTTGATGTTTGACCTGTTCCAGAGGAGATTAATGTTCCGTTTTTAGCAAAAACAATAGTATTTGATTTTGTGTTTTTACAAATTTTTGAAGCAAAAATCAAATCTTCGATCTCTTGTTCAGTAGGACTTGTAATTGTAACGGTTTTTAAGTCGGCTTTATTGTCTGTAATGTTATTTCTATCTTGAATCAAGATACCATTAAGGCAAGTTCTTACTTGTCTTTGTGGTAGCTCCACTTCGTTTTGAATTAAGATGATTCTGTTTTTCTTTTCTTGAAGGATAGCCAATGCTGCATCATCATATGCTGGAGCAATCACTACCTCACAGAATAATTTGTTGATTTCAGTAGCAGTAGCTACATCAATAGTTTTGTTGGCAATTAATACGCCTCCAAAAGCAGAAGTAGGGTCACAAGCCAAAGCAGCGTTGTAAGCTTCGCTGATAGAATCTCTTGAGGCTAATCCACATGCATTGTTGTGTTTTAATATAGCAAATGTAGGCCCGTCAGTTTTGAATTCATTAATCAAATTAACGGCAGCATCTACATCTAATAAATTGTTGTATGATAATTCTTTTCCGTGTAATTTTTTGAAAATAGCGTCAAAATCTCCGAAAAAGAACCCTTTTTGATGAGGGTTTTCTCCATATCTTAATATTTGACCTTTTTCAATACTTTCTTTGTAATACGTTTCATCGGTATTGAAATAGTTGAAAATTGCACCGTCATAATGAGAAGAAACGTGGAACGCTTTTGTTGCCAATAATTTTCTGTCTTCTAGTGAAGTACTTCCGTTTTGTTTTGTAATTATGTCTAAGAACAAGCTGTACTCATTCATAGAAGCGACAATAACAGTGTCTTTAAAGTTTTTAGCAGCAGCACGAATTAAAGAAATTCCACCAATATCAATTTTTTCGATAATGTCAGACTCACTTGCTCCAGAAGCAACTGTTTTTTCAAACGGGTATAAGTCAACAATAACTAAGTCAATTTGTGGGATATTGTATTCTTCCATTTGTTGAATGTCTCCTTCATGATCTTGTCGGTTTAAAATGCCTCCAAAAACTTTTGGATGTAATGTTTTTACTCTTCCTCCTAAAATTGAAGGGTAAGAAGTAACATCTTCAACTGGTACAACAGGAATTCCTAAATTTTTTATAAAATCTTCTGTTCCACCTGTAGAGTAAATGGTTACATTATTACTGTGAAGTTGTCTTACAATAGGTTCAAGACCATCTTTAGAAAAAACGGAAATTAATGCTGATTGAATTGTTTTTGTTGTGCTCATCTTAAGTTGTTATTTGAAAGTGCAAAAATAGTTTTTTAAACTGAAAATTAAGCTATTTGGTGAAAAAGATAAATTGGTTTTTATGAATAATTTTATTGATTTTATATGCAAAGTTTTTCATTCTATAGTTGTTGTATTTATTTTTAGGTTTTTGAATATAATTTGTTGAATTTTACTATTCTAAAAATTTGATAAAAATGTTTTTATATCTCCGGTTGTTGAAGGAAAGCTTTGTGTTTGCTTTACACGCATTGACGAATAACAAGTTAAGAACGTTGTTGTCGTTGCTTGGAGTTACGATAGGGATTTTTTCAATCATAGCGGTGCTCGCCGCTGTGGATTCTTTAGATCGAAAAATCACTAAAGATTTGAGTAATTTAGATAAAAACACTATTTATTTAATGCGTTTTTCTTTTGGACCTTCTGAGATTCCACAATGGAAAAGAGAGCAATTTCCAAATGTAAAATATGATGAGTATGTTTATCTGAAAGGAACATTGAACAATACCGATCAAGTGGGTTTTCAGTTGTTTGTAAAAAAAGAATCCTTGAAATATGAGGAGAAAATAATAAGTGATATTAATATAGTACCGGTGTCAGCCGAATTTATAAAAATTCAAGGTTTAGAGTTTGATAAAGGTCGTTTCTATAATGAATCAGAAGCTAATTCTGGTAAAGCAGTCATTGTTTTGGGAGCTGATGTTTCTGAGAATCTCTTTGGAGTAGAAGAACCTATAGAAAAAAAAATTAGGCTATACGGACAGCGTTTTTCGGTTATTGGTGTTTTGAAGAAAAAAGGAGCAGGTTTGTTTGGAGATAGTAATGATACTTCGGTTTATTTACCAGTTAATTTTTTGCGACGCATGTATGGTGATAATAATGCAGGCATGACACCAGTCGTTATTTTG
Source organism: Flavobacterium sp. (assembly GCF_049590715.1). Classification (GTDB taxonomy): domain Bacteria; phylum Bacteroidota; class Bacteroidia; order Flavobacteriales; family Flavobacteriaceae; genus Flavobacterium. The sequence goes on along the minus strand of NZ_JBAWDL010000169.1, from coordinate 12,909 downwards.
AAGCCTAATAAAGGAGTAGATATGGATGCTTATCAAGCGGAAGTAGCTAGTAAATTAAGAAATTTTAGAGGGGTTAAGGATGGTGAAATTGATAATTTTTTTATTAATGTGTTCTCAGGTTTTACAAATTTGATAGATGGTATTATTGGTCAAATGAATGTTGTGGGATGGATTATAAGTGGCTTCTCTTTGCTTGTTGGTGGTTTTGGAATTGCAAATATTATGTTTGTTTCGGTAAAGGAAAGAACAAATCTTATTGGTATACAAAAATCTTTGGGAGCCAAAAATCATTTTATTTTGTTTCAGTTTTTATTCGAATCCATTATGCTTTCTGTTTTTGGAGGTCTGATTGGGTTGTTTTTTGTTTGGGTTATTTCTGTTGTACTAACAAGGATGGTAGATTTTGAATTTGTGTTGGGGATTGGGAATGTGTTGTTAGGGACAGGACTGGCTGCTTTAATAGGTTTGATTTCAGGAATAATACCAGCGATTACGGCTTCAAAATTAGATCCAGTTGAGGCAATTAGAACTGGAATGTGATTGGGGTGTTTTTTTTAAGTATTACTTTTATACCAAAAAAAAATCCCAAGAAATAATTTCCTTGGGATTTGAGATTTTATGATGCTTGTGGACTATCTAATTTCGTTATTTTGAATTAAATCAATATACAAGTTAATCTTGTTTTTTAACTCTTTTCGGGCAGTTATAAAGTCAAGAAAGCCATGTTCTAATAAGAACTCAGCAGTTTGGAAACCTTCTGGTAAATCTTTACCAGTTGTATCACGTACTACACGAGGTCCAGCAAAACCAATCAAGGCGCCTGGTTCAGCAATATTAATATCACCTAGCATAGCATATGAAGCAGTTGTTCCTCCTGTTGTAGGATCCGTACATAAAGAAATGTAAGGTAGTTTTGCCTCAGCAAGTTGTGCTAGTTTTACAGATGTTTTAGCTAATTGCATTAAAGAATAAGCAGCTTCCATCATTCTGGCTCCTCCTGATTTAGAGATCATTACAAATGGTAATTTGTTTTGAATAGCGTGGTCAATACCTCTTGCTATTTTTTCACCTACTACAGCTCCCATAGATCCGCCAATAAAAGCAAAATCCATACAGCAAATCACTAAGTCTTTTCCTTTTGATTTACCAACACCAGTACGTACTGCGTCCTTAAGTTTGGTTTTTTCCATAACATCTTTTAGACGATCTGCATATTTTTTTGTATCAACAAATTGCAAAGGGTCTTTGGATGTTAGGTTTTTATCCAATTCAACAAATTCATTGTTGTCGAATAAAATTTCAAAATAGGTAGCACTACCAATTCTAACGTGAAAACCGTCTTCAGGACTTACAAATAAGTTGCGTTCTAGCTCATCAGCGTCAATAATTTTCCCAGTAGGAGACTTGTACCATAGACCTTTTGGAACATCCATTTTGTCTTCGGTAGCCGTAGTAATTCCTTTTTCTTTTCTTTTAAACCAAGCCATATTTTAGAGTTATGAGTTAAAAGTTATGAGTCATAAATTAGAAATTTTGGCTTTCATAATTTATAACTCATAATTTATCTTTTATAGTGTATTCACGTTGTTTAAGTCAGCAAATGCTTGCTCAAGTCTTGTGTTGAATGTTACTTCACTTTCACGAATCCATTTTCTTGGATCGTAGTATTTTTTGTTAGGAACATCTGATCCATCAGGATTACCAATTTGAGTTTTTAAGTACTCAATATTGTTAACCATATAATCGCGGATACCTTCTGTGTAAGCAAATTGTAAGTCAGTATCAATATTCATTTTGATAACTCCGTAACCAATTGCTTCTCTGATTTCTTCAACTGTAGATCCAGATCCACCGTGGAAAACGAAATCAATAGGATTACTTTCAGTTTTGTATTTATCTTGAATGTACTCTTGAGAGTTTTTTAAGATTTTTGGAGTTAATTTTACGTTACCTGGTTTGTAAACACCATGGACATTACCAAAAGCAGCTGCAATAGTGAATTTAGGACTTACTTTAGAAAGTTCTTCGTAAGCATAAGCTACTTCTTCTGGTTGCGTGTATAATTTAGAGCTATCAACATCAGAGTTGTCAACACCATCTTCTTCACCACCGGTAATACCTAATTCGATTTCAAGAGTCATACCCATTTTACTCATTCTTGCTAGGTAGCCTTTGCAGATTTCGATATTTTCTTCGATTGATTCTTCAGATAAGTCAATCATATGAGAAGAGTATAAAGGTTTTCCAGTTGCTGCAAAATGTTCTTCTGAAGCATCTAATAAACCATCAATCCATGGTAATAATTTTTTTGCACAGTGGTCAGTATGTAGGATTACAGTTGCACCATATGCTTCTGCTAATGCGTGAACATGTTTTGCACCAGCAATACCACCAGCGATAGCTGATTTTTCGTTCGCATTTGATAATCCTTTACCAGCATTGAATTGTGCGCCTCCATTAGAGAATTGAATAATAACAGGAGCATTTAGTTTTGCTGCAGTTTCAAGTACACCATTGATAGTGCTTGAGCCAGTTACGTTTACCGCTGGAATTGCAAAACCTTTTTCTTTTGCATAGTTGAAAATTTCTTGAACTTGATCTCCAGTAGCTACGCCCGGTTTAATGTTGTGTGCCATTTTAATTGTTTTTAGATATTCTAGTTTCTAGTTAAGACTGCAAAAATAAGAATTAAATAGGATTAGAAAGGGTAATTTATACCAAAATTTAAAACAGACCTAGAAAAAGTAAAATCGGTAAGCCATTTTTCATCTGTTTTATTGGCTGGATTGATGGTTTTAAAACCCATGTCAAATCGTACTACAAAAAAATTAAAATCATATCGTAAACCAAAACCAGTTCCTAAAGCCAAATCTTTTAGGTCTTTTAAATTATCAAATCTGGATTCTTCATCAGTAACATTATCTTGTATGTTCCATATGTTTCCAGCGTCGGCAAATAAAGCCCCTTTTAGATTATTATAGATGTTAAATCTAAATTCAGCACTCAATGCAATTTTCATATTTGCTTCATTAAAGTCTAATTCTGATTGACTACTTCCTGGTCCTAAACTATAGGGCTGCCATGCTCTGTTGTCATTTGAACCACCCGCAAAGTAACTTCTTGTAAACGGAATATAATCTGAATTCCCAAAAGGTATTGCAATACCAAAAAAAGTTCTAATAGCTAAAACTTTTTGTCTGGGTAGTTCCCAATGTTTAATGTAGTCAAACTCGGTTTTTATATATTCTGAATAGGCTAAATTGAAGATCTCATGATTTCCTTCGTTATTTTTAGGTAATTTTGCAGCTTCTGAAATCAATGATAATAAAGATCCTGCAGATTCTATTTTAGCTTTAAATTGATGAAAATCATTGTCTTTGATATCCTTTTTCGTGGTTTTTGTAAAAGAATAGTTTGAAGCTAAGATGAAATTGTTTTCGCTTAAGCGTATTCTTCTTTCGGTGATACTAACGATGTCTTTATATTCTTTGTCTTGAGGTTGTAAGCTTGTACCTAATAATAGAGCGTCCGCAATGAAATTTGAAGTTCCATTGTCAATTGTTAAGTTATTATTTGAGTCAACATAATCAGGATTTGTATTGTACTTTTTAGCGAGTGCATTTAATGCATTATAGGAAGACGTGTAAACATTAAAGTAGTTTTGCGGATTTAAGTTGTTTACAAATTGAATGTTAAATAGGTCTACTCGAGCCGTGTTGTTACGTTGTGGTGTCCAGTTGTAAGTAAATGCCCCAGTGAAATTTTCTTTATCTAAACCTATATTTGTTTGTTTGGTGAAGCCAAAGGAAACTGTTGTGGAAGGAATCATGCTTTTAGGTATGATTTTTTCAGTTCCAAAAGGTAGTAGTATTCTTGGGAAACCTAATTTAAAATCGACACCATATTCTGAGACATTAAAGAATTGGTTTTTTGGATTAGCTAAGCTTTTTGAGGAACCAATAGTACCATGAGCAGAAATCTCTAGTGTTTCAGCTCCATTAAAGATATTTCTTATAGTAAGGGCTGGACTTAGGGATATTCCAATATCTTGAATGTTTGAGTGAGTAACATCAGCAGAAGTTCCAAAACTGTATTTTTTTCTAGGTGTCAAATAGATTTTTGCAATTAATGAGCTTTTAGTAGTATCTCTTTTGTCAACCTCATATTGAATACTTGGATAATTAAATATCTTTAGATTGTTAAGGTAGCGAGTTGTGAGAACCGTTTTGGTATCGGCAAAATAGCTTCCTTTAGTTATAAATACAGCATCAGTAATGGCATAGGGCTTGTATTTTAATTTCTCATGACTATATAAATTAAAGTTTTTATAAGTAGTACTGTCTTTGATTGTTCTATTACTATTGTTTGAGGAATAGTCAGTATATATATTTACATCACTAATTTTATATCTTTTAAAAGGTTCTGTTTTAGTAGAATCTTTATCTTGATAGGAATAATTATTAATGATAAGGTTTACATTAGCTTTGTTTTGTTTCTGAATAGTATCAATATCAAAGTTGATGTAGGTGGGTTGAAAATAATAAACCCCACGGTTTCTGAAGAGTGTTGTTATTCTGTTCTTTTCTTCTTCAAAATCGATCGTTTTATATTGTTCACCTGATTTTATTAAACTACTATTTTGTCTTAATTTGTACAATGAATCTAAGGCTGGTGTTGCTATTGAAGTGCTTATGGTATCAAGTAAATAAGGATTTCCAGTAGTAATATTGTATTTTACTTGAGCTTTTTTTTGGGTAAGGCTATCAATTTCATAGTTAGCTTTAATGTTAAAGAAACCATTATTGAAATAGTGAAACTTAAGTCTCGAAACTGATTTTTCAGTTTTAGCAGAGTCAATTATTACGGGAGCTTCTCCTGTTTTTTTTAAGAAATCATGTATGCCGTGATACCAAAAAGATTTACCAAGTCGATTTACTTGTTTTGCTGATAACCAGTTAGATTTGCGTTTGTATTTTTCAGGGTCATTAATGAATTTTGCTTGGTAAGTAGAATCGGGATTTAGATTAGCTAAATTATAAAGGTTAAGTCGCAACTTAAAACCTAGTAATGTTCCGTTTGGTTTTTGGTATAGTTGATCACTTACTGTTTCATCATTTGAATTTTTACCATTTACTACGATTTTGTTTTTTGTAAGTAGATGTTTGCCTTCTGGAACTCTTTTTTCCGCATTACATGCGGATATAATTATTCCTATTATAATAATAAATGATATTTTTGTTGAAATTTGTTTCAAGGTGTCTAAAATATTTAATTCAAAAGTACATAATTTTATGGTTAGTAAAAACCAAATAAAACTTATAACTAGTTTACAGCAAAAAAAGTATCGAATAGCACATAAATTGTTTTTTGCTGAAGGCATAAAGGTAATTCAGGAGTTATTGGATTCTAATTTTGAATTAGTCAATTTGTACACTACCAAGGATGATTTTAGAGAAGTTTCGTCTTCATTTAAAATAACTATTCAGGAGGCTGATTTAAAGAAAATTTCTGCATTGGCAACTCCTAACAGTTGTTTAGCCATTTTCAAAATACCAAATGAGAAGCCTATTGAAGATTTAGGATTAATTTTGGCTCTTGATTCTGTGCGTGATCCTGGAAATATGGGTACAATACTAAGACTTTGTGACTGGTTTGGAATTAAACAATTAGTATGTACAATCGAGACAGTAGATATTTATAATCCAAAAGTGGTTCAAGCAACTATGGGGTCTATTGCTAGAGTTAATGTGAGTTATATTGATTTAAAAAAATATATTAGTCAGGCTAAAGTTCCTGTTTTTGGAACTTTTATGGAGGGACAAAATATTTATAAAACTAGTTTGCCTCAAGAAGGGATACTTATTATGGGAAATGAGGCAAATGGAATTTCTCTTGAGTTGGAGGAAATGATTTCAAATAGACTTACTATTCCTCGATTTGGGAATCTTCAAAAAACAGAAAGTTTAAATGTAGCCACCGCTACAGCAATTGTATTAAGTGAGTTTAGGCGAGAATATTAATGAAATGTAAAATTGATTAATATAGCTCGATTTTTTATAGAATCTATATTGCTAGTCCATGGACTGTTAGGATCATTGTCTCGGATTAATTCGTCTGTAAGTCCGAATAGACCTCTTATTGATGGCGAAAAGATAAAATATTCCGAATAAATATCGATTCCAAAACCTAACTCGTAATTAGCAGACCAAGATTTAACTCTAAATTTTTGTTCATAATTATCGTCTAACGATTTGGAATTACTCGATAAGTTTAGCGTTGCAGAGACGCCACTTAATAAATAAGGACGAATGTTTCCTGTTCTCAATGAAGAAAATTTTAAGAGCAGAGGAAAGTGGATGTAAGTACTGTTTACTTCTCTAAGAACATCAATTTGGTTAGTAAAGCCCGGAAAAGATAAATCTCTTTTGGTATAGTACAATCCAGGTTCGAATCGTAAATTAACATATTGATGGAGTTTAAGGTCAGCTACTACTCCCACATTAAATCCTGTTGTCTTTTTTACTTGAATATCTTGCCCTACATTTTTGTAGTCAATTTTGAAATCAAATGAATTAAAGCCTAAAAAATAACCAAAATAGACTCTTTGTTTTTGGAAATTTTCTAAGTGAATGATAGGATCTTTACCAAAAATATTTGTGCCCGTTTGAGCCATTCCTTTAAGTGATAGTGTGAGTAAAATTAAAAAGAGTGTTATTTTTTTCATATATACTTAATGAATGTCTTTGTTATTTTTTTGATGCTGAATAGATTGTTGCTACTCCAAAAGTTTGAGGCGTAGCCGTTACATCTATAAACCCAATTTTTATTAAAATATTGTTTAACGCTTCACCATAAGGAAATTGTGCTGCTGATTCTGATAGGTATCCATAAGCAACATTATCCTTGGAAAATAGTTTACCAATTAGAGGTAGTATGTTTTTACTGTAAAAATTATACCCCTGTTTGTAAGGTGTTTTTTCAGGTATCGAAGTTTCTAAAATAACAAAAATACCATTAGGTTTTAATACTCTCAAAATTTCATGTAATCCTTTTTCAAGATGTTCAAAATTACGAACACCAAAGGCTACTGTAATGGCATCAAAAAAATTATCTTCAAAAGGAATGTTTTCTGAATCTGCCAAAACCATTTCAATAATGTTGGATAGTCCTTTTGTTGCAATTTTTTCTTTACCTACTTCAAGCATGCCAGCTGAAATATCGAGTCCGATTATTTTTTCAGCGTTGGTTTCAGCCATCAAAATGGCTAGATCACCAGTTCCTGTTGCAATGTCTAATATGGTTGAAGGGTTTGACTTTTTGACGATTTGAAGGACTTTTTTGCGCCATTTTACATCTATTCCAAATGAGATCACTCGATTTAAGTTGTCGTAATTGCCTGATATAGTGTCAAACATTTTTGCAACTTGTTCTTTTTTGCTTAATGTTGAATCTTTATAAGGGGTTATGTTTTTTGACATTGTATTGCTAATTTTTTTACAAATATAATACAATCTCTTTTGAACTTTAATTTAGAATTAGAAATAGAGGTAAAATAAAAGTTTTAAAGTTTATTGAAATATCACTAAAAGTGGGTATTGTGTTCTATGGATTTAATGTCGAATTTTACATTATAAATAGTAATATTTATAATCAATGATTACAAAGGAATTGATAAGTCTAATCAAATGGTTGATTTTTGCGTTAGTTATGTCATTTGTCTTGTGAGTTGTTTTGACGGTGCTGTTTAAAAAAAAACAGTAATAAGTTGTTAACGCAAAATACGTTCTTAGGATTAAATTTGTTTTTGGAAATTTTAATTTTCTTTGTCTTTAATGCCTTCGTGGTATTTGGTATTAGAGGCTACTTTGAGATGTACTCTCAAAAAAACATCAAATGTTATCATCTTCATAACTGGAGGTTTCTTAACATTTACATTATTTATATTAGGTTGTCAAATTCTGCTCTAAGAAAGGCTACTTTTCCTAATCATTGAAAAACAAGCACCCTAGTCTACTAGGGTGCTTTTGTTTTTTTAATATAGGTTTGATAGGTGTAATCAAAAAGATGCTTGTCATCTTTTGAATGGAATTCAGATTCACTCAGTTTCCATTCGTCTTCATCTATTTCAGGAAAGAAAGCATCGGCTTCAAAAGTGTGGTGTACTCTTGTGAGTTCTATTTTGTTTGAATAAGGAAGAGCTAGTTTGTAGATTTCCCCTCCGCCAATGATAAAGGTGTCTTCGTCTTTAGGGCTAATTCTTAAAGCTTCGTTTATACTATTAACAACAATGCATCCTTCTGGTTTATAGTCATCCTGACGGCTAATTACAATATGAGTTCTATTAGGAAGTGGTTTTGGGAAACTTTCAAAAGTTTTCCTTCCCATGATGATATGATGTCCTGTTGTTAGTGATTTGAATCTTTTGAAATCATTAGGTAAATGCCAAACGAGTTCGTTGTTTTTTCCTAAAGCATTGTTTTCTGCAGCAGCAGCAATCATTGTAATCATTTGGTTTTGTTTATGAGATCGTTTCCTCGTTTATCTTTTGTTGTAATTCGTTTATTTTTTTTTGTTGTAATCCAACCATTCGATCGATTTGTTCACGCTCCCAGTTTTTGTTCATAAAGCGATCGGTAATATAAACTTTTATAAAATGTAATAGAAAGAGAAAAGTCCAAATTGTAATTCCAAATATAAACCAGTTGTGGTTTATAGTGGTTGTGAATATTTTAGTAGATAAAAAAAGAAATAAACTAAAGGAAATAAGTAAAACAAAATGAAAATAGAGCCTTTTTTTTTGTTTTATCCGTCTGCGTGCATACTCGTATAATTCGTGGTGTTCTCTTTCCATGGGATCAAATTTAAAAAATAAAGATAAAATTTAATTTGTTATGATACTATTTTAGGAAGTTATTAATTATTTAGAAAACGATTTCTTTTTCATGATGTTAAACTTTGGTTTCTAATTTTTACCAAATATGTTAAAAATTAACATCTTGAATGTTATTATCCTAAATCGGTGTTGTTTTGTACAAAGTTAAATATATTTTATTTTCTTTGTTTCATAATATTAAAAATGAAATAGTTATGTCAATTAAGAAACAATTTATAAAATCAAAACCAGTTTGTAAAGTTACTTTTTCTATCGAAGCTAAAGATGCACTTAATGCATCAGTTGTAGGCGATTTTAACAATTGGAATATCGAGGAGGGAGCTTTGAATAAATTAAAAAATGGAACTTTTAAAGGGGTCTTTAATTTAGATACGAATGCTTCATACGAATTTAAATATGTAGTTGATGGTACATATGTAAATGATGAGGAAGCTGATTCTTTTAAATGGAATGAATTTGCTGGTACTGAAAATGGTGTTGTAGTAGTTTAATTAAACAGCTACAATTCCTTTTATACCTGCATGAGGTTCGTATCCGACTAAAGTGAAGTCCTCAAAGTCAAAATCAAAAATATTTTTTATCTCGGGATTCAGCATCATTTTAGGTAATGGTTTTGGTTCCCGTGATAATTGTAATTCAAGTTGCTCAAAGTGGTTGTTGTAGATGTGTGCGTCTCCAAAAGTGTGTATGAAATCCCCAAGTCCTAGATTGCATACTTGAGCGATCATCATAGTCAGTAATGCATATGATGCAATGTTGAAAGGTACACCTAAGAATATATCAGCACTACGCTGGTATAGTTGACAAGAAAGTTTTCCGTCTGCTACGTAAAACTGAAAAAAAGCATGACAAGGAGGTAAAGCTGCTTTATTATTGGCTACGTTTTCTGAAAATGATTTCGTCGTGTCAGGAAGAACAGACGGATTCCAAGCCGAAACAAGCATTCTACGGCTGTTTGGATTTGTTTTTAATTCGTTGATTAAATCTTTAATTTGATCAATTTCTTCACTGTTCCAATTCCTCCATTGGTGTCCATAAACAGGGCCTAGATCTCCATTCTCATTAGCCCAAGCATCCCAGATTTTTACTCCATTTTTTTGAAGGTATTCAATATTTGTATCGCCTTTTAGGAACCATAATAGTTCATAAATAATTGATTTTAGATGTAGTTTTTTAGTAGTGACCATTGGGAAGCCTTCGTTTAAATCAAAACGCATTTGGTATCCAAAAACACTTTTAGTTCCTGTCCCTGTGCGATCCCCTTTTTGGTTTCCGTTTTCAATTACGTGTTGTACTAAATCTAAATATTGCTTCATAGTATGTATGATTTTGGGACAATTGTTTAAATAATTAACGAGTAAATAAGTTCTTAATTATGCTTTTCAAGATTCTCTTTTTGAAATTTCGTCTCTGATTTTTGCTGCTTTTTCATAGTCTTCATGACTTACCGCTTGTTCTAGTAATTCAGTTAATTCTTGAAGACTGTTTTTAATATAAGGACGTCCATTAGCATGTTCATCTTCATTTCCGAAAGTTTCTGGATTAGAGAGGATATCGTCTATTTCTTGCGAGTCTTTATCTGTTTCTTGTGGATTTGCTTTTAAGAAAATTCCAGCTTTGTCAAGGATGTTTTTATAGGTAAAAATTGGTGCGTTAAAACGTAATGCTAATGCGATAGCATCAGATGTTCTAGCATCTATTATCTCTTCAATTTTGTCTCTTTCGCAAATTATGCTTGAGTAAAAAACGCCATCAACTAGTTTGTGAATAATAACTTGTTTTACGATAATGTCAAAACGCTCAGCAAAATTTTTAAATAAATCATGTGTTAATGGGCGAGGTGGTTTGATTTCTTTTTCTAAAGCAATAGCGATAGATTGTGCTTCAAACGCTCCTATGACAATAGGGAGTTTTCTTTCTCCGTCAACCTCGTTTAGAATCAAAGCATAAGCTCCGTTTTGAGTTTGACTGTATGAAATGCCTTTTATAGATAGTTTAACTAAACTCATGTTAATTTTAGGTTTTAGATTTTAGATACTAAAATCAAAGAATTGTTTCGATAATCATATTTTTAAATGAAAGTACATAAATGGAAATGATTAGCCTACAAAGAAACAAAATCTTTTCTTACCTTCAAAAGTAAACAAGGGGATAAAGACAAAAAATAATAAAGTCTGCTTATACAAAAAAGAGCTACTATAAATTTAATTATAACAGCTCTTTTAAATGTTTTATAAAACTTTGGGCTTGTTTATTGTGCTTTGAAAGCTTTCAGTTTTTCAATTAATTGGGGTACTACTTCAAAGGCGTCTCCTACGATTCCGTAATCAGCTACTTTGAAGAAAGGTGCTTCCGGGTCTGTGTTAATTACCACTTTAACTTTAGAGGCATTAATACCTGCAATATGCTGAATGGCTCCAGAGATACCAATGGCTATGTATAGATTTGCGGCTACTGGTTTTCCTGTTTGCCCTACGTGTTCCCCATGTGGTCTCCATCCTAAATCTGAAACAGGTTTAGAACAAGCAGTTGCTGCACCAAGAACTGTTGCTAAATCTTCGATCAATCCCCAGTTTTCAGGTCCTTTTAATCCACGACCTCCAGAAACTACGATGTCGGCATCAGCTATTGATACTTTTCCAGATGCTTTTTCTGTTGATTCTATTTTGATGTTAAAATCAGCGTCATTTAAATTTGGTGAGAAATCTTCTTCTGAAAGTGAAGAAGGGGTTTCGATGATTCCAAAAGAGTTTTTAGCTAATCCGAGTATTTTTATATCGGTGTTGATTTCAGTAGTATTGAATGCTTTGTTTGAAAAGGCAGTTCGTTTAACTTGAAAAGGAGTAGTGCTAATAGGTAATCCTACTACATTGGTTACTAAACCAGCTTCTAGTGAAACAGCTACTAATGGTGAAAGATAGTGGCTGTCAGTTGTTGAAGAAAGCAAAATTAATTTAGCGTTTTCTTTTTGAGCAGCTTGTTTGATGGCATCTGCATATCCTTTGGCATTAAAGCTAGTTAATTTGTCGTTGTTTATTTTTAGTACTTTATCAACGCCATACTTTGCTAAGTCCGAAACATCGTTTGTGTTGAAGCTAATCGCTGTAACAGTTGTTCCTAGTGTTTCTGCTACTTTTTTTGCGTAAGAAGCTAATTCAAAAGCTACTTTTTTGAATTTCCCTTCGGTAGATTCTGTGTATATTAATATAGACATGGTGATTATAGATTTTAGATTTAAAATTTAGGATTTAGGATTTCTCAAAGAATCCTAAATCCCAAATGCTAAATTTTTTAAATTACTTTAGCTTCGTTGTGTAATAAATTAATTAATTCATCTAAATTATCTGCAGGAATCAATTTTACGGCAGATTTTGGTGCTGGTTTTTCAAATTTTACTGCCTTAGTATTTGTTGCTGCATCAATTGGTTCTATAACTGTCAAAACTTTAGTTCTTGCAGTCATAATCCCTCTCATGTTCGGGATGCGCAAATCTTTCTCTTCAACTAATCCTTTTTGACCTCCAATAATTAAAGGAAGTGATGTTGAAACAGTTTCTTTACCTCCGTCAATTTCACGAACAATTTGAGCGTTGGTGCCTTCTATAGAAATGTCTGTACATGCATTAACGAAATTATAGCCTAAGATCCCTGCAATCATGCCTGGAACCATTCCGCCATTATAGTCTAATGATTCTTTACCTGCAATAACTAAATCGTATCCGCCATTTTTGATGACTTCGGATAATTGTTTAGCAACATAAAAACCATCAGTAGGAGTTGTGTTTATTCTTATAGCTTCATTTGCGCCTATGGCTAATGCTTTTCTTAACGTAGGTTCAGTTTCTGCTCCACCTACATTGATTACAGTAACAGTTGCTCCTTGTTTTTCTTGGAACCAAATAGCACGTGTTAATCCGAATTCGTCATTTGGATTGATTACAAATTGTACGCCGTTTGTGTCAAATTCAGAGTCGTTATTAGTGAAGTTAATTTTCGAAGTAGTATCAGGAACATGAC
>NZ_JBAWDL010000168.1:0-2294 GCF_049590715.1 Flavobacterium sp. | reverse complement strand
TAGGAAACCCAACCGCAGCAGTCATTTTACGAACTTGTCTAAACTTTCCTTCATTGACCGTTATTGATGCCCAGGTCGTAGGACCATGACGTTCGTCACGAATCTTTTTTCCTCTTGGATCAAAATCAGGGATTTCTGTAACCAGTCTAGCATCGCATTTTTTGGTTCTGTATTTTCCACCGTCAAACCCAATTTCAACTCCTTCTTTCAATTGGTCAATCGCTTCTTGCGTGATCACACCATCTACTTGTACAAAGTACTCTTTATCTACTTTTTTAGACCGAATGATTTCGCTCATCTTTCCATCAGTAGTTAATAACAATAATCCCTCTGAATCTTCATCTAAGCGACCTATAGCCATCGTTCCCTCGGGAAAATCATGCAATTCGCCCAAAAGTTTTTTCTTTCTTTTCAATTCGTAAATGAACTGACTTAAATAACCGTTGGGTTTGTGAAGGATGAAATGGCGATGGGACATGAGGGTTTGAAATTGATTGCAAGTGCAAAAATGCAAAATTTATTAGAGATTACCGCTTTTAATTCCCGATTCCATTTACGGAAAACCGTAATAAAACCACTTATTTTATTTGCATCTTTACAATAACCAAAACATAAATCCTTCATTTACAGCAATTTTAAAAACAAAAATCATGCTCAAAAGATCCATTCTAATAGAAAACAAAGCTTCTATTTTTACCAAAAATCTTCAGCTAGTTATAAAAACAGAACTTCGAGAAAGTACTATTCCTATTGAAGATATTGGTTTTTTAGTCCTAGACCATAACGAGATTTATTTAAGTATTCCTGCAATGAATTTAATCGTAGAAAATAACGCCGCACTGATTATATGTGGAAACAATCACCTCCCTAATGGTATGTTTCTAAACCTCAACAGTCATCATATCCAACAAGAAATTTTCAAAAACCAAATTGAAGCCTCTGTACCTCTCAAAAAACAATTATGGCAACAAACTATTGTCGAAAAAATAACCAACCAAGGGTATCTGTTACAAAAAATAACCACCCAAAAAAATAGTTTTGAATTCCTGGCTAGTAAAGTACTGAGTGGTGACACCACTAATATGGAAGGTGTTGCAGCAAGCCAATATTGGAAAGTGTTTTTTGAAGCAAATGAAAGCGTCTCTAAGTTCAAAAGGGAACGTTTTGGGGATTATCCTAATAATTTTCTCAATTATGGTTATGCCATTTTAAGAGCAGCTACAGCCCGAGCTTTATCAGGAAGTGGGCTACTAAATACTCTGGGAATTCATCACAAAAGCAAATACAATGCTTTTGCTCTTGCCGATGATATTATGGAACCCTATCGTCCTATTGTGGATGAAAAAGTTTTTGAAATCATGCAGAACTACAATGAACAAGAATTAAATTCTGTTTTAAAATCAGAACTTCTCCAAATCCTTACACGCACCGTTTATTTCAAAGATGAAAAAAGTCCTTTAATGGTAGCATTACAAAAAACCGCCAGTTCCCTCCAACAATGCTACACTGGGCAACGAAAAAAATTAAAATACCCTAAATTATGGAACTTAACGGATACCGAATAATGTGGTTGTTTGTGTTTTTTGACCTCCCTACAGAAACCAAAAAAGATCGTAGAAATGCTTCGCAATTTCGAAATAATCTTTTGAAGGATGGCTTTTCGATGATGCAATATTCTGTTTATGTACGACATTGTGCCAGTAGCGAAAGTGCCGATGTACATGAAAAAAGAATTCACAATCTTTTACCACCCATGGGCAAAGTCAGTGTCTTACGAATAACCGATAAACAGTTTGGAAATATTCTTAATTTTTGGGGCAAAGCTGAAGTTCCTAAAGCACCTCAACCTACACAGTTGGAATTATTTTAATGTTGATCAAAAAACACATCAACATTCCAACGGGCAGCATTTGTAATAATATAATCGTCAATGCGATGATAGGAATTTTCATTTCTGATAATATGATCATGAAAAGAACGATGCCAAGCAAAATCCACTAAACCAGAACGCCTAATAAATTTTGATGAAGTCGTTTTATAAGCTCCTATCAATTCAGACAAAGATTTTATTTTTATATCTGGATCTTTGATAGTATTTGAATCAATTTCAATAATAGCGTGCGCATGATTAGGCATTATGATAAACGAATGTAAAATCACATATTCATACTGATTTTCTAACCACTCAAATTGCCTATGGGCAATTTCTCCAAATTCATTTCGAAACATTATTTGATTATTTTCAACCTTTGAATCCTGTACGGACAGGTGCTCCTGTACGGACAGGTCGCGAC
>NZ_JBAWDL010000167.1:0-7476 GCF_049590715.1 Flavobacterium sp. | reverse complement strand
CACCTAGGAATCACAAGAATGGTCAGCGACTTGGTCAAAATCCGTACGGAACAAAAAAACGAAAGTGATGGTTTAAAGGGACAATACACCAAAGTTATTCATTTTAACAATGATAATAAAGTTTTGGCTTACGCAAGATCCTCTAGTGACGATTTTTCAAATTCAACAGTTGTTTTACTCAATTTATCAAATGACTCTTTTGAAAATTATACAATAGGAGTTCCTGATGCAAAACAATATAATTTGGTTTTTAATAGTGATTGGAAAGGGTATGATGAAGAATTTACAGATATGGTGGTAAGTCCTGTTACTATTTCAAATGAAAATTATGATAGTGAGCCATATAAAGCTGTAACAAATTTACCAGCTTATACAGCCTTGATTTTTACTCCAAGTAACTAGAAATAGTATTATAAAATTTTTAATTAAAAGCTTCAGTATCTAACATTAATGATAGAAGATAAAGTGAACCGCTTTTTCAGGTCTCTATAAACAGACATATAAAAAAAGGGAATTCGATAATATCGAATTCCCTTTTTACATTTAACCTACTAACTATTATTTATTAGGTTGTGGTGTCATTCTTAAATAATACTTTATTCTATTAAATCCTTTTGGGAATTTAGCAGGAATATCTTCGTCTTTGATAGCTGGTGAAATCACTACATCATCTCCATCTTTCCAGTTAGCCGGTGTTGCCACACTATAATTAGCGGTCAATTGTAAACTATCGATAACACGCAATAACTCGTCAAAATTACGTCCTGTAGAGGCTGGATATGTCAATATCAATTTTACTTTTTTATCTGAACCGATAACAAAAACGGAACGAACAGTAAAAGTATCATTCGCATTTGGGTGAATCATATCATATAAATTTGCTACTTCTTTACTTTCGTCAGCTATGATTGGGTATTGTAAAGTTACATTTTGAGTTTCTTCGATGTCTTTTATCCAATCTAAATGTGATTGTATTCCATCGACACTCAAAGCGATCACTTTAGTATTTCTTTTAGAAAACTCAGGAAAATAATTTGCTACAGTTCCTAATTCGGTGGTACATACAGGAGTAAAATCAGAAGGATGCGAAAATAAAACACCCCATGAATCGCCTAGCCATTCGTGAAATTTTACGGTTCCCATTGTAGTTTCTGCTTCGAAATCTGGAGCTATATCTCCTAAACGTATTGTTGCCATGATTGTTATAATTTTTAAATTTCACTAAAATTACTCAAAAAAAACGAGATCCTTTGTCATTGAAATCATAAATAAAACTAAAAGACTACCTCGAAAACATTAAACAAATTGCCCAACAAAGTACCAAAAAATTAAAGTTATAAATGAAAGAGGGATTCCATAACCAATCATCATACTCGCTAATCGGGGTTTTAATCCGTAACTCGCTGCTAAGATACTAACCGTAATATTAGACGCCATAGCAGCTTCCATTAAAACAACTTTAATCATTTCTGATTTTTGATTCAATATCAAAACATACAATATATAAATCAAAGTAGGAGTCAATATCAATTTATATAACAATCCCAAACCTAAAAATCTCCAATGCTTACTTTTACTCTCAAAACGCAACTGCAACCCTACAGAAGTCAATGCTACAGGAGCCATAATACTTCCAAACCCTTTTAAAACTGTCTGAATTCCATCATTCAATTCAATTGAAAAAACATTTAATATGCACGCAATTATGAAAAAAACGAAAGGTGGAAACTTAAATACACGTATTAACATTTGGATAGGTTTCAAATTATCTTTTGAAAAATAAGTTGCTACAAAAATTCCTAGCGTAGATAGTACGACAACCGTACCTGGTTGATCAAATAATATGGCCATTTTTAATCCTTGTTCGCCATATAAAGCACTAATAATTGGATATCCCAAAAAAGAGGTGTTTCCTAATCCCGCTGTAAGTATCAAACAGCCAATTAATTTATTAGACCATCTCCATTTTTTTCCTAAAAAATAAAATAAAGCAAAAGCAACAATGAAACCAATCCATGCGCCTCCTATGGGATATAACAAGTCATTGCTCCAAGTCAACTTTGGAATGTAATACAACACAATCGCTGGTAAACAAATTGTTATTACTATTTTATTAAGTATTTTATAAGTACTTAAAACGGGAAATTTTTTGATATTTTGAAGTATTATTCCCAATAATAGGAATGCAAAAATGATGATAATGTTAATCATAATGGACTATCTAATTCTAAAAATACAAATATCCGTATTCTTGACAACCTAGCCTTGCTAAAGATTCTTTTTATTATAGGTTATAATGTATATTATAACTGTTTTTGATTAACCAATTTAAAAACCATAAATAACTACAACTAATAGACGTGATTTTATAAAAAAGACAGGCTTAACAAGATGGGCAATTTCTTTTTTTAATATTCCTTTGAATACTCTTTATGAACAAGTTACGATGACGATAGTCTTTCATTGAATATTTTTATAAAATTTACAATTTCTAGATTATTACTAAGCAGGAGAAATACCGGTTGAATTAGTTTTGCGAGTTTGGATTTAAGGGTACATCCAAAAGGTCATGTCAAACCTGAAATTGTTGCCATTGATTTGCCAAAAGCCATTCGTAACATCAAGAAATCAGAATCTAATTACAGTATGATTACCACTTCTATTGAAAATATTAACAGCCATTTCGCCATTCAACAGTAGAAGAAGTTATTCTAGGCAAAATGGATTTAAATTATTGCATTCAAAAAAAAAAAGATCGTTTTATAAAATACAAAATGGAGCTAAACGAATGGAATCTGGGAAGTAAAAGATGCTCCTATTAGTGAAGGAATGATAGACTTTAAAACCTATTTCAAAAAACTAAAAAAAAACTCCAATTGAAACCAATAGTAAATCTTCATGTGAATATGATATAGGTGGCGCTGAGAAAGGCAATAAAAAAATTACTGTTGATCCAAAAGTAGTTTTTGACGCAATGAAAAAAGATTTAAAAGCTGTTTAAAAGCTTTGGAAAGATGCTTAACTAAAAAAGGTGTCATTCATAACGAATGACACCTTTTTGATTTCAATAGTAAAAACTAAGGACTAATGACTTAAAAACTTACTTCTTAGCCAAAATCTTTTTATTAATTGCTTTTACCAATGCTGGCCCTTCGTATATAAAACCAGTATATAATTGCACTAAGCTCGCTCCAGCTTCTAATTTTTCAATTGCATCGTCAGCCGTATGAATCCCTCCTACTCCAATGATTGGAAATGATTTGTTACTCTTTTGAGATAAAAAACGAATCACCTCAGTAGAACGTTTGGTCAATGGTTTTCCAGACAATCCACCCATTTCGGTTTTATTTTCTGATTGCAAACCTTCTCTAGAGATAGTTGTATTGGTTGCAATGACACCTGCAATTTTCGTTTCATTTACAATATCAATAATATCTAATAATTGCTCGTTCGTTAAATCAGGTGCAATTTTTAATAAGATTGGTTTTTGCTTTGGCTTAGCCAAATTCTTATTTTGTAATGTTTGTAATAGCTGTGTCAAAGGCTCTTTGTCTTGTAAAGCACGTAAATTAGGAGTATTTGGTGAACTAACATTCACAACAAAATAATCTACATAATCATATAAAGCATCAAAACATATTTCGTAATCAGATGTTGCTTCTTCGTTTGGTGTGAGTTTATTTTTACCAATGTTTCCACCAATCAGTACACCAGTATTCGATTTTAATCGCGTTACTGCTTCTTGAACACCGCCGTTATTGAACCCCATTCGGTTGATAATAGCCGAATCTGCTTTCAAACGAAACAAACGTTTCTTAGGATTTCCTTCTTGCCCTTTTGGAGTCAAGGTTCCGATTTCGATAAAACCAAAACCGAAATTTGACAGCTCTTTGTATAACTTAGCATCCTTATCAAATCCAGCCGCTAAACCCACTGGGTTTTTAAATTTTAATCCAAAAACCTCTGTTTCTAAACGTTTATCATCAACTAAATAAAGAGATTTATATAAAGTACTAAACCCAGGAATTCTAGATGTAAAGCGAACTAATGAAAAAGTAAAATAATGTACTTTCTCTGGATCAAAACAAAACAATAAGGGACGCAACAGTAATTTATACATAAATATGTTATTTTTTAAGTGCTGCAAAAATAACACTATCTAGCCGAATAAGAAATAGTTGGTGACTATTTTTCAAGATAAATACAGTCGCTTTTAAAATGACACGAATTCACGAATTGTAATCCTCTGAAACACCACTAGAACAAATAGCAATTAAAAAAACTAGTTGACTAAATTCCAGTTTAATTCGTGAATTCGTGGTCATATTAACTCATACACTCAAGCGAGCCAATTTTTATCTAATTATATTTTACAAAAATTAAACTATCCCACCTCTATTCAAATCCAAACATTTGTTACTTTTAAACTAAAAAATACAAAATGAATCTAAATATTACTAAAAACTGGCACCAGAGACATCGTGAAAGTTTAAACTATGGTGGTCGCATTGCTGATGTGGTAGCCAAAGGAATGGGGTCTTGGCGTTTTATCATAATCCAAACCATTTTTGTCGTTGTTTGGATGGGATTAAATTTGGTTGCGTTCTTTAAACACTGGGACGCTTATCCTTTTATCTTACTCAATTTGGTTTTTTCAACTCAAGCTGCCTATGCTGCCCCAATTATTATGATGGCACAAAACCGTCAAAGTGAAAGAGACCGTTTGCAAGCACAAGATGATTATAATACCAATAAAGAAGCCAAACTTGAAATTGAGGCTTTGGCGGCTAAACTCAACTCCATTGAAATCGAAAAATTGGATAAAATATTGAAGATACTGGAAGAGATGAAATGATTCGCTTACTGCAAAGACGCAACGTTTTTTTTGCAAAGTGCATAAAGTTAAAGAGAACTCTGAATGGCTAAAAAAATTAAAAAACAAAGCAAGAACAACCAAAACAATTTAAGCTATTTTTAAAACCAATAAAACCTATCTTTGTTTTTCATAAAACCTCCACTCTATGCAACCTATTATAGACCGATTCATTAGTTATGTAACAATAGACACCGAATCAGATGTTCATTCTAAAACAACTCCTAGTACTGCTAAACAATGGAATTTAGCTAACAAATTAGTAGAAGATTTAAAAGCCATTGGTATGCAAGATGTTACTATTGACGACAAAGCCTATATCATGGCAACTTTGCCTAGTAATGTAGATCACGAAGTGCCAACTATCGGTTTTATTTCCCACTTTGATACTTCTCCTGATTTTTCGGGTGCGAATGTTAAACCTCAAATTGTGCCAAATTATGACGGAAAAGACATTGTTCTAAATACTGAAAAAAACATCATCTTATCTCCAAATTATTTCAAAGATTTATTACAATACAAAGGACAAACCTTAATTACTACCGACGGAACAACGCTTCTAGGTGCTGATGACAAAGCTGGAATTACTGAAATTGTGACCGCAATGGAATATTTGATTAACCATCCTGAAATCAAACACGGTCAAATCAAAGTAGGCTTCACTCCTGATGAAGAAATTGGTCGTGGAGCGCACCATTTTGATGTGGCTAAATTTGGAGCCCAATGGGCTTACACTATGGACGGAAGTCAAATAGGTGAATTAGAATTTGAAAATTTTAATGCGGCTGGAGCCAAAATTACTTTCAAAGGGAAAAGTGTTCATCCCGGTTATGCCAAAGGAAAAATGATCAACTCAATGTTGATTGCCAATGATTTCATCAACTCCTTACCCAAAGATGAAACGCCACAAGAGACCAAAGGTTATGAAGGTTTTTTTCATATTCATCATTTGAATGGAGGTATTGAAGAAACTACTATGGAATTAATTATCAGAGACCATAGTAAAATAAAATTCGAAAAACGAAAAGCCTTAATTGAAAAAATAACACGCAAAATCAATAAAAAATTCGCCAAACAATTTGGTGAAGATATCGTCATTGCTGAAGTAAAAGATCAATATTACAACATGAAGGAAAAAGTAGTTCCTGTAAAACACATTGTTGATATTGCCGCCAAAGCCATGCGTGAAGTCAACGTAAAGCCCATAATCAAACCCATTCGCGGAGGAACTGATGGTTGCCAACTGTCTTATATGGGGTTACCATGTCCTAATATTTTCGCTGGTGGACACAACTTTCACGGAAAATATGAATATGTTCCTGTAGAAAGCATGCAAAAAGCAGTAGAAGTAATTGTTAAAATTGCAGAATTGACCAGTCAACCCCACTTTGGATTAGAAAAACCAAAAAAAACTAACTAAAAAAAAATATCAAGATAATAAGGCTGTTCGAAAAATAATTTTCGAACAGCCTTTTTTTATTACTCCATATCTACATACTATTTTAAACCTATTTGTTTGCGTTCTACATCTATAATAGTGGTCAAATCCAATCTGATTTGGTATGATCAAATCTCACTTTCAATTTGGCTGATTATCATGCATTGGCTATACTTTTCAATTTCATAAGCAAACAATAGTCTTTTATCAAACAAAAAAACAGTCCATTACATTTTACTTTACAAAGAACTGGGAGCGAGGATAAACAATAGGGTTTGTATTACATTATTTTTTTAGTATTAAATCAAAGAAGCTATTTTTAAAAAAAAAGACTTGATTACGGTTTCACATAAATATCATAATAAAACATTAGATACTTTTGCTTTTGGATCAAAATTCAAATAAACACCAACTTTTTAACCTTTCCATTACCAAGTACAAATTAAAGAAAGACATTCTAGAAAATTTAAATATCAAAAAAATGATAAAAAATAAAAATCATTCTAAAAAAACAATTCGCATTACTATTTAATGTGAGAAAATACATTTATAAATTGTAGTTTTGCTCTTTTTTAAAAATACCTCAAAATTATTATAACAACCCTTGTTTTTTTTTATAAAAATAATTAGTCAACAGTAGTTCAACCTGCCTATGAAAATCTTCTACAAAATCCTCTTTTTATTTATTCTAGTTAATTCCAATATTACATTAAAAGCTAGCAATAATTTTATTGTGAATCCAGTTACTCCACCAACAGGAACAATATCCGGAACAACAACGGTATGTCAAAACGGGACAGCACCTGAAATAACGTTTACAGGCTCAGGTGGAAGCGCTCCCTATACTTTTACGTATGATATTGATGGAGTCGCACAAGCTCCAATATCCACAACTGGAACAGAGACATCTGTAAAAATCGTTGTAAACACTGCTAATACAGGTCATTTTAATTATAATTTGACTAGTGTTCATGATACAACAACCCCTATTTTAGAACAACCTCTTACTGATCAAGCTACAATCACAATCAATGCTTTGCCTATAGTTGATTTTTCTTTTACCAATGACAACAGTTGCTCTGGAACTATTGTTCAATTTTCTTCTTCTGTTACTGGTACAGCAACGTACTCCTATGCTTGGGATTTTGGAGATGGCAAAACCTCT
>NZ_JBAWDL010000166.1:0-22530 GCF_049590715.1 Flavobacterium sp. | reverse complement strand
GAACTGTATAAAACCTTATTCGACTGGGAAGCAGGTTTAGAACGTCCTTTATGGATGCTAAAAACTATTTATGAAGTGAATGCAGTACATCGTGTGGATGAAGAAAGAGATCCTGTGATAGATAAATAGAGATAACTTCTTCAAAATATAAAATCGCAAATTGATTAATTGTAAAATTATTCAATTTGCGATTTTTGGTTAAAAAAACTCTTCGTTTAAATGCATTACTCATGAAATTAATCATACTGATTTCCAATACCATTTTTGCACAAATACGAGTAAATCATGATTTGTTTTTAAGGAGTGACTAATTAAATCATATTCAAGTGCTTTGTATTTTTTCAAAAGCAAATAACCATCATAAAATGGGGTACAGTCAAATGACTTAGAGGTAAAAAAAGTAATTATTTCTTTTGATAAGGTAAAATCGTCTTCTAGAAGTAAAATTTTCATGATTTGAATCGTATATGATAATTAGGTCATTTGGCACTAACCAAATGACCTAATTGCCTTTTAAATCTTATTTAAAATAAGAGAATGTCTCGTTATTTTCGATCTTTAATAAAGTTTCATAGATCAATTTAATCACGTTTTCAACATCATCACGGTGCACCATTTCAACAGTCGTATGCATATAACGCAATGGAAGCGAAATCAAAGCTGATGCCACACCACCATTACTATACGCAAAAGCATCCGTGTCAGTTCCCGTCACACGAGAGGAAGCCAATCGTTGAAAAGGAATTCCTTTCTCTTCAGCAGTATCTAATATTAACTCTCTAAGATTGTTTTGTACTGCTGGTGCATAAGTAACAACTGGACCTTTACCTATTTTAGTTTCTCCTTCAATTTTCTTTTCAATCATTGGAGTGGTTGAGTCATGACATACGTCAGTAATGATAGCGATATTAGGTTTGATGGTTTGGGTAATCATTTCAGCACCACGCAAACCTACTTCTTCCTGAACTGCATTTGTAATGTACAATCCAAAAGGGAGTTTGATATTGTTTTCATGAAGCAAACGAGCTACTTCGGCAATCATAAATCCACCCATGCGGTTATCAATAGCACGACAAACAAATTTGTTTTCGTTCAAAACCATGAATTCATCAGGATAAGTAATCACGCAACCTACATGTACGCCTAGTTTTTCAACCTCTTCTTTAGTTTCGCAACCAAGATCAATAAAGATATTGTCTGTTTTTGCCGGTTCTTCTTTAGCTCTATTGCGAGTATGAATTGCAGGCCAACCAAAAACACCTTTTACTATTCCTTTTTTAGTATGGATATTAACTCGTTTCGAAGGAGCAATTTGGTGATCTGAACCTCCGTTGCGTATCACATAAATTAAACCATCTTCAGTAATGTAGTTTACATACCATGCAATTTCGTCAGCATGCCCTTCTATAACTACTTTAAAAGGAGCATCAGGATTAATAATCCCTACAGCAGTTCCGTAGGTATCTGTTATAAAAGTGTCAACATAAGGTTTTAAATAATCCATCCAGATTTTTTGCCCTTCTGCTTCATATCCTGTAGGTGAGGCATTGTTTAGGTATTGCTCTAAAAAATCAATTGATGATTGTTTTAATATAGATTTTGTGCTCATATAAAATTTTTTTGCTAATTTATAAATTTGGTATTAGACTTGCGTATATAATGTATAATTTTACCCTATAAATAATCCTCATGAAGTTTATTAGATTCTTTTTTAGTTTTTTTTTACTCTCTTTATCGCTTTCGGCACAGGAAATTCCTGATCCGACAAAGATTTACCGTGAAATAGATGAAACGTACGATATAGAAAAAGATACTATTCAATTAGAAGAAATAGTCGTTTCTAAAGAAAAAGTTGATCCTGAAGCCAGAAAACAATTCCTGATACTGCAAAATCGTGTGTATGTAACTTATCCATATGCAAAACTAACAGCTGAAAAATTAGTAGCATTGAACAAAGGCATGGATCGACTGACTACTAATAAAGAGAAAAAAAAATATTTTAAGATAGTCGAAGATTATTTGACTAATGAATTCGAAGCAAGACTCAAGAAGCTTTCCCGTGGCCAAGGTCGGATCTTAGTTCGCTTAATTCACCGCCAAACAGGAATTACTACATTCGATCTAATAAAATCTCTCAAAAGTGGATTTAAGGCTTTTGTATCGAATACAACTGCCAGTCTTTTTGATATTAATTTGAAATCAAAATACGATCCCTACAATAGTAAAGAAGATTATTTGATTGAAAATATCCTCAATAGAAGTTTTAATTCAGGGCGATTACAAGATCAACCACCAGTGCATCCCATAAACATTAATGACCTAAATGATCATTGGTTACAAAAAAAAGAGTAGAATCAAACATTCCTTATATAGAATAATGAAAAACTACCCTCTTTTATTAATGTCATTTTCTAGAGATTAAAAAAGTATTTTAATTTGCAATTATTTTTTATTGTAAATTATAAGAACGGATTTTAATCTACACAGTTCAATTTGACCACTTGGTATAGGTAGAGATTATTTTCTAGATTAACTTGAGTCTTTTTTTAAGTTTACTTTAAAAATTGCCATTGCGCCTTGCATTTGCATATTATTTTTACGTAAGAAATTTTTCAAGAAGCAAATTCTTAAATATAGGAGAGGATTTGAGCTATTCTCCCATTATAGTATAGTTTTTTACATTATACTATTTAATATTTTCATCTGCAAATTCTATAAATTTCAATCCTAATGCTGTAAAAGACAAACCTTCTTGATTTCATAATTTTATAAAAAAATAATAGTATGAAAAATAGATATATAGCAGGTGCCTTAGCACTAGTTGGAGTAGGGCTTTTTCTTAATTCTTGTTCAAAAAAGACAATTCCAGAAAAAGCACAAGCTGTTCAAAATTTTGATAAAGCAAAATATTTAGGAAAATGGTATGAAATTGCCCGTTTGGATTTTAAATATGAAAAAGACATGAACAACACCACTGCCGAATATTCCTTGAAAGACGACGGAATGATAAAAGTAGATAATAAAGGGTATGATTATAAAAAAGAAAAATGGGAACAAAGCACCGGAAAAGCTAAGTTTGTTGGTGATGAAAATGTAGCGATGCTAAAAGTATCTTTCTTTGGTCCTTTTTACTCGGGTTATAATGTTATCGCTATTGACCCAGCGTATAAATATGCATTGGTGGCAGGAGAAAGCCTGGACTATTTATGGATTTTATCCCGAGAAACTAGTATTCCAGAAGAGATTAAAACTAATTTTTTAAAAAAAGCTCAACAAATTGGCTATCAAACAAAGGATTTAGTTTGGGTAGAACATACAAAGTAACCGATTCTTTTATCGAACAAAACCGACTCAATTTTAATTAAGTCGGTTTTGTTTTTATAGAACATTAATCGGCTTTAAATAAGCTTTTGTAATTCTCCCAATGGCTAATGATTAAGAATATGTTTCCTAAGAAAACAAAAAGAGCAATAGGCAAGTTTTCAGGTGTTAAAAAGTAATTGATTAATAGGATATTAACCGTCACAGGAAAAATAACAAGATTCGCTAATGTTGTAAATTTTCCGGTTACAAATGACAATCCACAAAGTAATTCAATTGTTTTTGCGAGTGGAATTAAATAAGTTGAAACAACTAATCCTGCTTGAAAAGCTTTAAAATCTCCTGATGAAGCTGGTTCAGGGCTCAAATGGAAAAAGAAACTAATCGAAGTGTAAAGGAATAAAAGTCCAAGCATGGTCCGAATGATAATGGTAGCAATTTTCATGATATATAGGTTTTTAGGTTAAATACTAAAGTAACATTACGAATATATTCTATTGACATGCATCTGAAATTGGAGCAAAATTCACTAATTCCCTATCGTTAATCCATTTATAATAAGTGAACTATAGTAAATTTACGAAATTTACAGCTGATTTTTCCGATGTTGACTTATTAAAGGATTTTTTTTATCGTAATTTTGAGTTTTTAAAGTAAAAATCAATTGAGAGGTATCCTAAACAAGACTATTGCTGATCCAAAATTATTTAAAAAGCAATTGCTATTTTGGTCGCAACAATTTCGAGAAATCGTTTTTTTGGATAGTAATGACTATCCCCAAGACTATGCTACTTATGATTGTATTCTTGCTGTAGATGCTTTCACGTCTATAAAAACAGATCATTACAATGCCTTTGAAGATTTAAAACAATACCAACAAATCGCTAAAGATTGGATTTTTGGCTATTTGTCATACGATTTAAAAAACGATACCGAGGCACTACATTCTAAAAATCACGACGGACTAGAATTTCCTGATCTGTTTTTCTTTCAACCCAAAAAAATATTTTTGATTAAAGGAAATACGGTAGAAATTCAGTATCTCAATATGTGTGATGATGAACTCGACGATGATTTTGAAGAAATCATAAACTATGAAGCGCAATCAAGTTCAAATCAACAGCCATTAGCAATTCAACAACGAATCACTAAGGAAGAATACTTTGATAAAGCAACTAAAATTTTGGCACATATCCATCAAGGTGATATTTATGAAGCCAACTTTTGTATGGAGTTTTTTGCTAAAAACAGTACTATTGAGCCATTAGAAATTTTTTCCAAATTAAACGAAATTTCAAAACCACCATTTTCTGTTTTTTTTAAAAATAACAAACAGTTTTTGCTTTCGGCTTCTCCAGAACGGTATTTAAAAAAAGAAAGTGAAAACATCATTTCGCAACCTATAAAAGGAACTGCTAAACGTTTTGAAGATCCCATTGAAGACGAAAAATCAAAGCAAGAACTAGAAAACAACCCCAAAGAAAGAGCAGAAAACATCATGATAACCGACTTGGTTCGAAATGATTTATCGCATACCGCTCAAAAAGGTTCCGTACAAGTAACGGCTTTATGTGAAATAAAAAGCTTTCTTCAAGTACACCAAATGGTCACTACGATTACTTCCAAAATGGATGCACAGTATTCGGCAGTGGATGTTCTTAAAACGACTTTCCCAATGGGAAGCATGACGGGAGCACCAAAAATTTCAGCAATGAAAATCATTGAAGAAGTAGAAGAAACCAAACGTGGTTTGTACAGTGGAGCAGTGGGTTATTTTACACCAAATGGCGATTTTGATTTTAATGTAGTTATACGAAGTATTTTGTACAATCAAGAAAATCAATATGTATCCTTTTCAGTAGGAAGTGCGATTACCTCTCTTTCAAATCCTGAAAAAGAGTATGAGGAATGTTTGCTTAAAGCGAAGGCGATGCGGGAAGTGTTGATTGGAAAAGATTTGTGATGAGTTAAGAGTTATAAGTTAAGTGTACAGTTTTGTGCTAAAAAAATATTCTAGATTTAAAAATATAAAATGCTCGAAAAAATCAAAATCCATATTAAAAATAATTTTTCTTTTTTAAAGGAAAAGAAACTCCTCCTTGCCACTAGCGGAGGACTAGACAGTATGGTCATGTTGCATGTTTTTCAGCAATTAGGATATGATATCGCCATTGCGCATTGTAATTTTCAATTGCGAGGATTGGAGAGTTTTGGAGACCAAAGTTTTATTCAAGAATATGCTCAAGAACACCAAATTCCCATTTTTGTAACCCAATTTGATACTACCGCTTTCGCCAAAGATTATAAATTGTCGACTCAAGTAGCTGCGAGAGAATTACGTTATAATTGGTTTTACGAGTTACTGGAAACCGAAAACTACGATTACATTTTAACCGCACATCATGCTGATGATAACTTGGAAACCTTTCTTATTAATTTGAGTCGTGGAACTGGATTGGACGGTTTAACAGGAATTCCAGAGCAAAATGATAAAATCATTCGTCCGTTGTTGTCGGTTTCTCGTGAGGAGATTTTGGCTTTCGCCAAAGAAAAGAATATTGCTTGGAGAGAAGACAGCAGCAATGCATCGGATAAATATCTAAGGAATAAAATACGCCATGATTTGGTGCCTTTGTTGAAAGAACTAAATCCACTGTTTATGGAAGCTTTTCAAAAAACGCAATCGTATTTGCAGGAATCGGCTGCTATGGTCGAAGATGCTACAATTATGATCTACAATCAAGTTGTCACTCAAGAAGAAGATTTGATGTACATTGATTTAAAACAATTGTTGCGTTTACCCAATTATCAATCCTATTTGTACCAATGGCTGAAAGAATTTGGTTTTACCGCTTGGGATGATATTTATGAATTAGTGCACGCAGTGTCAGGAAAACAAATTTATGCGTCTAATTTTCGATTGCTAAAAGACCGTGAACAATTAATCGTGAGCCCAATTGAGGAAAATGCAGAAGAGGATAAGTATGAAATTGAAAAAGGAATAGCAGACGTTAATGTTCCCTTAAAACTGTCCCTTTGCAAAGTAGATGCCATTTCTAATCCTTCAAATACAACTATATTTGTGGATGAAGAGCTGTTGCAATTTCCACTAGTTATACAAAAATGGAACGAAGGCGATCTTTTTCAACCGTTCGGGATGGATGGAAAGTCAAAAAAAGTCAGTAAACTTTTTAAAGACGAAAAATTATCCTTGGTCGAAAAAGAAAACATTTGGTTACTCTGGTCTGGCGAAACCATTGTTTGGATTATCGGATTGAGACAAGATGAACGTTTTAAGGTTTTGGCAACAACTAAAAATATTCTAAAAATACAATTACTATAATATGAAGAAATTATTCTTTTTGGTTATTACACTACTGGCATTTGCTTCCATGAATGCACAAATTTTGGATCCTGCAAAATGGACCACTTCCATCGAAAAAAAATCGGAGAACACCTATGTGTTGACATTTAATGCCGTTATTGAAAAAGATTGGCATATGTATTCGCAATTCACACCTGATGGAGGCCCTTTGGCACTTGAAGTAGTTTTTAAAAATCAAAAAGGAAATTATACACTCATTGGCAAAGCCAAAGAAAGTAAAACCAAAACTGCTTATAACGATATTTTCGAAGTCAACGAAACCTTCTTTGAAGGAAAAGCCCAAATTCAACAAGAAATTAAGCTTACCAATGCAAAAACTTCTAAAATAGAAGCGGTATTAAATTACCAAGTTTGTAAGGAGGTTTGTATCAATCAAGAAAAGAAATTCACATTTGATATTCCAGTTTCGAAGAGTGAAACAGTTGCGCCAACAGTTGAAACCCCAATAGTTGAGCAAACACAGAAAGATTCTTTAGCACCAAGTTTAGGAGAAGCCAATGTGATGCAAGCTGAAACAGTTTCGGCACCAACAGAAGTAATCCCAACAGAGGATACTACAACCAAAAAAGGATTGTGGACGATTTTCTTTATCGCTTTTCTTTCGGGTTTTGCAGCTTTGCTAACACCCTGTGTATTTCCGTTGATTCCTATGACGGTTAGTTTTTTTACGAAACAAAGTAAAACAAGGGCAGTAGGAATACGAAATGCAATATTTTACGGTATTTCGATTATCGTGATTTATGTTGTTTTAGGGTTGATTGTTACCACTGTTTTTGGAGCAGGTACTTTGAATGCTTTGTCAACTAATGTTTGGTTTAACTTAATATTCTTTGCTTTACTCGTGTTTTTTGCGGTTTCTTTTTTAGGAGCTTTTGAGATTGTATTACCTAATTCATGGGCAAATAAAGTGGATAGTCAGGCTGATAGAGGAGGTGTGATAGGAATTTTATTTATGGCTTTTGCTTTAGCAATTGTATCCTTTTCATGTACTGGACCTATAGTAGGAACTTTATTGGTTGAAGCCGCTTCAAAAGGCGGAATAGCACCTATTGTTGGGATGTTCGGATTTTCATTGGCCTTAGCCTTACCTTTTATGTTTTTTGCTTTATTTCCAAGTTGGTTACAATCCTTACCTAAATCAGGTGGCTGGTTGAATACCGTAAAAGTGTTTTTAGGATTCTTAGAATTGGCTTTGGCATTCAAATTTTTATCGAATGCTGATTTGGTATTGCAATTACATTTATTAGAAAGAGAAGTTTTCTTAACGATTTGGATCGCAATTTTTGGAACTTTAGCATTGTATCTTTTTGGGAAAATCACGATGCCACACGACAGCCCACTGACACATCTTTCCGTAGGAAGAGTGATGATGGGATTAGTAGTATTGAGTTTTACGATTTACATGATTCCGGGTTTATGGGGAGCACCATTGAAGTTGATAAGTGCTTTTCCCCCACCAATTGAATATAGCGAAAGTCCAAATGGAGTAGGAGGTTCAGGAGTAATTTCGACAACTGACTTACCTGATGGAGCTAAAATAGGCGTGCACGGACTAACTATTTTTGAAGATTATGAAAAAGGTTTGGCCTACGCCAAAACGGTCAATAAACCCATTCTGTTGGATTTTACTGGGTATGCTTGTGTAAATTGCAGAAAGATGGAAAACAACGTATGGTCAGATGATAAAATACTATCTATTTTGAAAAAAGATGTAGTATTGATTTCGTTGTATGTAGATGATAAAAGAGCGTTGCCAAAAAGCGAACAGTTTGTATCGACCACTGGTTCAGAAATTGAAACGATAGGAGATAAATGGACAGACTTTATGATTTCGAGATACAAGACCAATACACAACCTTTGTATGTGTTAACAGACTTAGAAGGCAGTAGTTTGAATACTTCACAACCTACGATTAGTTACGTTGGAATTGCAGCATATGAAAATTGGTTGAAATCAGGACTTTCAAATTTCAAATAATAACAATGGTCTGTTAATGAACAAATTCCTTTATACCTCATGTGTTTGTTATCGATTTTAGAGAACTTCAATGAAATAAATATTTTAGTGATATGTAATTAGAAAAAGTGATTCTTTTAATTTAAAATGGAAGTCTCATTATACTGTACTATTTTTTTATTGTTAATATAATGGAAAAAGAACGGTTTATTTAGGGAAATTTTGCTCTCAAATGGTATTCCTTATATATTGTACTTATTTTTACTTTCTCTAAAAGATTTTACTATGAAAAAAATATTTTTACTTTTAACAATTACCTTTTTTAATCAATTAATTGCACAGGATCGTCCAAAATTAGTCGTTGGAATTGTTGTGGATCAAATGAAAATGGAATATTTACATCGTTTTTACAGTGATTTTTCAGACAAAGGATTCAAAAGATTACTAAACGACGGATTTAGTTTTGAGAATATGCATTATAATTATATGCCCACTTATACTGCTCCAGGACATTCGTCTATATATACTGGTACTACGCCTGCATTACACGGAATTGTAGGGAATGAATGGTTTAGTCGGAAAGAAAATAAAACGATTTATTGTACTGATGACGCCTCTGTAGCAACAGTAGGAAATGGATCGAAAAGTGAGGGCGAAATGTCTCCTAAGAATCTTTTAAGCACCACTGTTACGGATGAATTGAGAATGTCAACTAATTTCAAAGGAAAGGTAATTGCAATGAGTATTAAGGATCGTGGTGCTATTTTGCCTGGGGGACATTTTGCAAATTGGGCTTTTTGGCATAGTAAGACTGGTGATTTTATTTCAAGTACGTTTTACGGAACAACTTTGCCTGATTGGGTAACCGAATTTAATACCGAAAAACATTATATGCCTTATTTTGAAAAAGGCTGGGACTTGCTTAAACCAATAAGTACTTACAATGAAAGTTTAGCTGATGACAATCCTTATGAGGGAAAATTATATGGTAGCAAAACGCCAACATTTCCTTATAATCTAAAGGAAATGTATCAAAAAAATGGTGCAAGTGTTATTCGTTCTACACCATTTGGAAATGATTTTCTTGCAGAATTTGCCATGAGAGCCATTGAAAAAGAGGACTTGGGTAAAGATGCTATTACTGATTTTTTGACAGTTAGTTTTTCTTCAACGGATTATGTTGGTCATGTTTTAGGCCCTAGATCTATGGAATTACAAGATACTTATCTACGATTAGATCAAACGATGGAAACGTTCTTAAACTATTTAGATAAATCAGTTGGTAAAGGGAATTATTTGTTATTCTTAACTTCAGATCATGCAGGGGCTGAAAATGTAAATTATTTAAAAGATAATAAATACAATGTCAATAGCATTAGTCCTAAAGATATTAGAGCCAATCTTTCTGCTTTTTCACTTGCTACTTTTGGGGTAGATGTAGTTTTGAATTATTCTAATTTTAATTTGTTTTTTGATAAAAGGATTATCAAAACAAAAAATCTTGATTTGGCTGTAGTAAAGCAGGAATTCAAAGAATATTTAATGACAATGGATTATGTAAAAAGAGTCTATACTGAGGAAGAAATAATACATTGTTCTGGTGCAGATTTTTATCTAAATTTTATTTTTAGAGGATATGATCCTACTCAAAATGGAGATATAATTGTTCTTGATAAGCCTGGGTATATTGAATATCATGGTACGGGGACTTCGCATGGGACTACTTATGCATATGATACGCATGTTCCCGCTTTATTTTATGGTTGGAAAGTTAAAAAAGGAAAGTCATACAACAGGAAAGTAATTACTCAAATTGCACCTACAGTATCTCAAAAAATACAAATTACACTTCCAAACTCGTCCGAAGCAAATCTTTTAGAAGAAATTTTAGGAAACTAAAGAGATTTAATAAAAAAAATCCCATTTCAAATTAATTCTGAAATGGGATTTTTTGTTGTATTGAATTTTTATTTAGCGCTTGTTTGAGGTAAACCTATTTGTCCTTTAATCAAGTCTTCAAAAGTTTCCTGAGCACGTATAAGGTATCCTTGACCGTTCATCCATAATACTTCGGCAGGTTTGTATCTTGAGTTGTAATTTGACGCCATAGAGAAGCAATAGGCTCCTGCGTTTTTAAAACTTAAAATATCACCTTCATTAATTTCTGAAATTCTTCTGTTGTTAGCAAATGTATCTGTTTCACAAATGTATCCTACTACAGAGTAAAAACGCTCTTTTCCTTTAGGGTTTGATATGTTTTCAATATGGTGTTGTGAACCATAAAACATAGGGCGAATCAAGTGATTGAAACCACTATCTATACCTGCAAAAACAGTTGATGTTGTTTGTTTTACTACATTTACTTTTGCTAAGAATCTACCAGCTTCACTTACCAAGAATTTACCTGGTTCAAAGATTAAGGTTAGGTTTTTACCATATTCAGTACAAAACTCATTGAATCTTTTAGATAATTTTTTACCTAATTCTTCAATATCCGTTTCGATATCGTCTTTTTTGTAAGGTACTTTAAATCCACTTCCAAAATCTAAGAACTCTAAGTCTTTGAAGTTTCTTGCAGCGTCAAATAAAATTTCGGCAGCATATAAAAATACTTCAATATCTAAGATGTCAGATCCTGTGTGCATGTGGATACCTACGATGTTCATTTTTGTGTTTTCAACAATACGAACAAGATGTGGTAATTGGTGTACAGAGATTCCAAATTTACTATCGATATGACCTACAGAAATATTAGCATTTCCTCCAGCCATTACGTGTGGGTTGATACGAATACAAACAGGAACATTAGGATGTTTTGTACCAAATTGCTCTAAAATAGAAAGATTATCAATGTTGATTTGAACTCCTAAAGCTGATACTTCTTCGATTTCTTCTAAAGAAACACCGTTTGGAGTAAAGAATATTTGATCTGGAGAATAACCTGCATGAAGTCCTAATTGTACTTCTTGAATTGAAACTGCATCTAAGCAAGAACCACATTCTCTTAGTAATTGAAGGATAGCAACGTTAGATAAAGCTTTCATTGCGTAGTTGATACGCAATTTTTCTACCTTAGAAAATGCTTTAGTTAATCGGTTGTATTGTGATTTTATTTTTTCGGCATCATAAACATATAGCGGTGAGCCAAATTGTTCTGCTAGTTGTACTAAGTCTTTTGGTTGCATTTTAGTTTTTTTGAGCAAATTTATTATTCTTTATCGGTTTTACAATAAAAATTAGCAATTCTAACAAAATATAACAAAATGTTTGTTTTGTGCTAGTTGAACTATTAACTGGGTGAGGGATAGTAGTGAAAAGCCCACAGTTACTGTAGCGATAGCGGAAGTAACGAGGACTTGTAACGAATAGCCCGACCCAAGCTGTAACGATAGTGGAAGATTGGGGCACCTCCAAAGGAATGATTTAGGAATTTGGATTTAGGATTGTAGATTAACGATTTTTGATTGCTGATTTGGGAATATTTAAACTGTTCTCTTTTTTTAAATGATTGACACAAAAAATCTAAAATCATCATTCGTTAATCCTCAATCAAAAATCAAAAAGGGCTGTTTAAATGAATAAACAGCCCTTTGTAAATATGAGTTTAAAATATTACACTCCTGGTAAATCTCCACCTTCTTTAGTAGGAAGGTTGGTTGTTCCCATTAAGTATAAATCTACGGCTCTTGCAGCTTCACGACCTTCAGAAATAGCCCAAACAATCAATGACTGACCTCTGCGCATATCTCCAGCTGCGAAAATGTTTGGCACATTAGTTTGGTATTTACCATATTCTGCTTTATAGTTAGAACGAGCGTCTTTTTCTATTCCTAATTGATCCGCTAATGTGCTTTCTGGACCTGTAAATCCTAAAGCTAATAAAGCTAGGTCACAAGGCCATATTTTCTCAGAACCTGCTACTTCGATTAATTCTGGACGTTGTCCAGGAACAATTTTCCACTCTACATTTACTGTTTTAAGAGCTGTTAATTTACCATTGGCATCTTTGATGAATTCTTTGGTGTTAATTAACCAGTTTCTTTCAGCACCTTCTTTGTGAGAAGAAGATGTTTTTAATTGTAGTGGCCAGTAAGGCCATGGAGTTGTTTCGCTTCTTCCTACTGGAGGTTTAGGCATAATCTCGAAGTTGGTTACTGATTTAGCACCGTGACGGTTAGATGTACCCACACAGTCAGATCCTGTATCTCCACCACCGATTACGATTACATCTTTGCCAGTAGCCATCACTTGGTTTTCGATTTTTTCTCCAAATACTACTTTAGTTTGTTGAGTCAAGAAATCCATTGCTTGTACTACTCCGTCAGCATCAGCGCCAGGAGTTGGTAAGCCTCTTCTTTCAGTAGCACCACCACAAAGTACGATTGAATCAAATGCTTTTAAGTCATTGATATCATAGTTTACACCAACGTTAGTGTTTACTTTGAAGATGATTCCTTCCGCTTCAAGGATAGCCACACGTCTGTCGATAATTCCTTTTTCCATTTTGAAATTAGGAATTCCGTAACGTAATAAACCTCCAATAGCGTTATCTCTTTCAAAAACAGTTACCGTATGTCCGGCTCTATTTAATTGTTGAGCAGCTGCTAATCCTGCAGGTCCTGAACCAACAACAGCTACCGTTTTACCAGTTCTTTCTTTTGGTGGTTGTGGTTTGATCCATCCTTCTGCAAAGGCACGTTCAACGATCATTTTTTCTATATTTTCAATAGAAATTGGATCAGCAATAATTCCTAATACACATGCTTTTTCACATGGTGCAGGACATAAACGTCCTGTAAATTCTGGAAAGTTGTTTGTTGAATGTAGTATCCAAGAGGCTTTTTGCCATTCTCCTTGGTGTACCATGTGATTGAAATCAGGGATTAAATTCCCTAATGGACATCCACTGTGACAAAATGGAATTCCACAATCCATACAACGTGATCCTTGTTCTGTAATTTCAGCTTCACTCAAAGGAACTGTAAATTCTTTATAATGTCCTACACGTTCTTCAACTGCTGTGTATGATTCATCTTTTCTTTCGAATTCTTTAAAACCTGTTACTTTTCCCATTGTATTATGCTGTTAATTCTTCTACCATTTGTACTTCTGTCTCCAAACGCTTTAATGCTTTTTTGTACTCCGTAGGCATTACTTTTACAAAATCGTTTAAGCTTGCGTCCCAATCATTTAATAAATCGGTACCTCTAGTACTATTTGTATATAGTACGTGTTTCTTAATCAATTGTTTCAATTCTTCTGCTTCGATACCTTCTATAGTTTCAAATTCGATGGTTTCGGTATTACATAAACCGTTTTTGAATTTGTTTTCAGGATCGTAAATGTAAGCGATACCACCACTCATACCTGCAGCAAAGTTACGTCCAGTACTTCCTAGTACCACTACTTTACCACCAGTCATATACTCACAACCATGATCACCTACACCTTCAACTACTGCAGTAGCACCCGAGTTACGAACAGCAAAACGCTCTCCTGCAATACCATTGATATAAGCTTCTCCTTCCACTGCACCAAACAAACATACGTTTCCAACAATAATATTGTTTTCAGCTATGAAAGTTGCTTTGGCTGGTTTTTTAATAATTAATTTGGCTCCAGATAGTCCTTTACCTAAATAATCATTTGTATTTCCTTCCACAGTAAATGTTAATCCGTGTGCACTAAAGGCTCCTAAGCTTTGTCCTGCTGAACCTGTGAAATTGATATTCAAAGTATCTTCTGGTAAACCTAAGTGACCGTATATTTTAGAAATCTCATTACTAACAATAGCACCAACAGAACGGTTGATGTTGTTAATAGGATATGCTAATGTCATTTTTTCTTTTCTGTACAAAGCACGGTGTGAGTCTTTTAAGATTTGGAAATCCAAAACATTCTCTAATCCGTGGTCTTGTTTCTCTGTGTTTCTTACTGTCAAATACTTGTAAGTATCTGGTCTGTGTAAGATAGAAGATAAATCTAAACCTCTTGCTTTGTAATGTGTGATGGCTTTGTTAGAATTGATTTTATGTGTTTGACCCACCATTTCTTCCATCGTTCTGAATCCAAGTTGCGCCATGATTCCTCTTAATTCTTCGGCTACATAGTAGAAGAAGTTAATTACGTGCTCAGGAGTTCCTTTGAAATTCTTACGCAATTCTTTATCTTGAGTTGCAATACCTACAGGACACGTATTCAAGTGACACTTACGCATCATAATACATCCAGAAGCTACAAGAGGAGCAGTTGCAAAACCAAACTCTTCTGCACCAAGTAAAGCAGCGATAGCTACGTCACGACCTGTTTTTAATTGTCCGTCACATTCTACAACGATACGACTTCTTAAGTTGTTTAATACTAAGGTTTGTTGTGCTTCAGCCAATCCAAGTTCCCAAGGAAGACCTGCGTGTTTCAACGATGTTAAAGGAGAAGCTCCTGTTCCACCATCGTAACCTGCGATTAATACAACATCTGCTTTTGCTTTAGCAACACCAGCAGCAATAGTACCTACACCAACTTCAGATACTAATTTCACGTTAATACGTGCTTCTCTGTTCGCGTTTTTCAAGTCAAAGATTAATTGTGCTAAATCTTCAATTGAGTAAATATCGTGGTGGGGTGGAGGTGAAATCAATCCTACGAAAGGAGTTGAGTTACGAGCCTCAGCAATCCATGGTAATACTTTTTCACCAGGTAATTGTCCACCTTCTCCAGGTTTAGCACCTTGAGCCATTTTAATCTGAATTTCTTTTGCACTAGATAAGTAGTGAGAAGTTACTCCAAAACGTCCAGAAGCTACTTGCTTGATCGCCGAGTTACGACTGTCACCATTTACATCTGGTTGGAAACGTTTTCTATCTTCTCCACCTTCACCTGAATTGGATTTTCCTCCAATACGGTTCATTGCGATAGCTAAGTTTTCGTGTGCTTCTCTAGAAATAGATCCATAAGACATGGCTCCTGTTTTGAAACGTTTTACGATATCAGTCCATGGTTCTACTTCGTCTAATGGAATAGGGTCTAAGTTGTCAAATTCGAATAAACCACGAATGGTCATCAAATTTGTAGCTTGATCGTTTACTGCTTTAGCGTATACATCGTAACTATCTTGATCACTTAAACGCACTGCTTGTTGTAATTTAGCAATAGTAGTTGGGTTGAACATATGTCTTTCCCCATTACGTCTCCATCTGTATTCTCCGCCAATGTTTAATCCTAATCGGTTAGCAACTAAAACATCAGGATAAGCATATTGATATCTTTCGCTTATTTCTTTTTCAATTTCGTACAATCCAATACCTTCAATCCTTGAAGCGGTATATGGGAAGTATTTTTCAACAAATTTGGAGTTGAATCCAACAATTTCGAAAATTTGAGAACCTCTGTACGAGTGTAAAGTAGAGATTCCAATTTTGTTCATGATTTTTAGAATTCCAGACCCAATCGCTTTGTTGAAATTATCAACCGCTTTTTGTTCACTTATTCCTGTAATGAAACCATCTTGTACTTGTACACGAATGATTTCGTTTACCATATATGGATTAATAGCACTTGCGCCATAACCAAATAAAGTTGCAAAATGATGCGGTTCACGTGGTTCTGCCGATTCGATAATAATATCAAAGTACGAACGCTTACGTAAACGGTTCATTTGGTGGTGTACAAAAGAACATGCTAATAATGCTGGGATTGGAGCAAATTCTTTATTTACCCCTCTATCTGATAGGATGATAATATTTGTTCCTCTTTCAACTGCTTTTGTGATTTGGATGATAATGTTATCCAATGCATTTTCTAGACCATTTAATCCTTTAGATTTTGCGTATAAAATCTCAATCGTTTCAGCTTTGAAATTATCAATTGATATATTTCTAATTTTCTCTAAATCATTATTAGAGATCACAGGATTTTGAATTCTTAATTTTCTACATTGTTTACTAGTAATGTCAAAAATATTTCTGTCTTGTCCTAAAGCTAAACTGATGTCAGTTACTATTTCCTCACGGATACCATCCAATGGAGGATTAGTTACCTGTGCAAATAATTGTTTGAAATAGTTAGGAATTAATTGAGGTCTATCAGATAGAACAGCAAGAGGTGTATCGATACCCATTGATCCCAAAGCTTCTTTTCCAGCTTGAGCCATTGGTACAATCATTTCTTGAATATCCTCTAATGTATAGTTGAATAAACGTTCTCTAGTTTTTAAATCAATGGTTTCGATTGGACAAACTTCATTCGTAGCAGGAACATCTTTCAAGTTCAAACGGTATTGTTTCAACCATTCTTGATACGGTCTTTCAGAAACAATTTTGCTTTTGATTTCTTCATCATTAATGATGCGTCCATTGTTCATATCCACTAAGAACATTTTTCCTGGCTCTAATCTACCGTGGCTTTCTACATCTTCTGGTTCCACTTCTACAACACCAATTTCTGATGCCATAATTAGTTTACCACTTTTTGTAACAGTATAACGAGAAGGTCTTAAACCATTACGATCTAATAAAGCTCCTACGTAATCTCCATCAGAAAATGGTACAGACGCAGGTCCGTCCCATGGTTCCATGATACAAGCGTTGTATTCGTAGAACGCTTTTCTTTCTTCAGACATGGTTTTATGTTTCTCCCATGCTTCAGGGATCATCATCATCATTACTTCTGGCAATGATCTTCCTGTATGTGTTAGTAATTCAACTACCATGTCCATAGAAGCAGAATCTGACTTTCCAGGTAAAATGATAGGGAATAATTTTTCTATTTGAGGTCCAAAGACATCACTTTTCATGATTTCTTCACGTACACGCATTCTACTTACGTTACCACGTAGTGTATTGATTTCACCATTTTGACACATGTATCTAAAAGGTTGAGACAATTCCCAAGTAGGCATTGTATTGGTAGAGAAACGTTGGTGTACTAACGCTAAACGAGTAACTAAATCCGTTTGTTGTAAGTCAGTATAATATGGCCCAATATCTTCGGGCATAATGATACCTTTATATATTAAGGTAGTAGTAGAGAAACTAGGTACGTAAAAATAAGTACTTTGAGATATTTTAGAATTGGCAATCGTGTGCTCAGTAATTTTACGAGCAGCATATAATTTCGCTTTGAAAACAGCTTCATCAATAGCCTCTTTTTTACCAACAAAAACTTGCTCGATACTTGGTTCAGATGCTAATGCTATCTCACCCAATTGAGAAGAATCCACAGGAACTTCTCTCCATCCTAAAACGCTAAGTCCTTGTGCTTTGATTTCGTTTTCAAATATCTCTTTACAGTAAACGTATTGGTTTTTGATTTTAGGTAAAAATACCATTCCAACAGCATATTCACGTGCAGCAGGTAAAGTGAAATCACAAACTCTATTGAAATATTCGTGAGGTATGTCAATTAAAAGTCCAGCTCCATCTCCCGTTTTTCCGTCAGCACTTACACCACCACGGTGCTCTAGTTTTACTAGAATTTCTAATGCGTCGTGTATAATTTGATTCGTTTTCTCCCCTTTAAGGTTGCAAATAAAACCAGCTCCACAGTTTTCATGCTCAAATTCTGGCAAATAAAGGCCTTGTTCTTTAAGTTTCATGCTTGATAAATTTTTTTACAAAAATAAAGATTTCATTATACATAATGAATTGAAAACGTAGGGTTGGCTATATTTTTGTAATAAAAGCATAAAAAGGAGCGATAAATGTAAATAATTTGTTTTTTACTTGGTTGTATTAATAAAATCATAATTTTAATTGTCTTTAAAAGCATGATTTAGCATAAATAAACTAGTTTTTAGTTGTTTTTTCTCGAAATTTCAATCGTTATAGTTACTTCGTTTTTCCTAATTTGTATTTTTTTATTCAAAAAAAGGGTTTTCTTTTTTTTTAACATTTGTTGTGAAATTATTGATTTTTAAATTTTAAAAACATTTCTCTCTTACGATGTATTTTGCTACTTTTGTGCCACTTATTTATTCTGAAACAAATTCAGAGTCCAGATAAAATCTATATTATGAACATACACGAATATCAAGGTAAAGAAATTCTAGCTAGCTACGGAGTTCGCATTCAACGTGGAATCGTTGCTAATAATGCAGTTGAAGCTGTTGCTGCTGCAAAACAATTAACTGCTGAAACAGGTACTGGATGGCATGTTATTAAAGCACAAGTTCACGCAGGTGGACGTGGTAAAGGTGGTGGAGTGAAACTAGCTAAAAACTTAGAGCAAGTGGAAACTATTGCTAGCGAAATCATCGGAATGCAATTAGTTACGCCTCAAACTTCTGCTGAAGGTAAAAAAGTACACAAAGTTTTAGTAGCTGAAGATGTTTATTATCCAGGTGAAAGTGAAGTTTCTGAATTTTATGTTTCCGTACTTTTAAATAGAGGTTCAGGACGTAATATGATCATGTACTCTACCGAAGGAGGAATGGATATTGAAGAAGTAGCTGAACATACACCACATTTAATTTTTACTGAAGAAATTGATCCTGCTGTAGGATTGCAAGGCTTTCAAGCAAGAAAAATTGCTTTCAATTTAGGTCTTTCAGGAAATGCTTTTAAAGAAATGGTGAAATTCATCGACGCTTTATACAAAGCATATATTGGAACTGATGCTTCAATGTTTGAAATCAACCCAGTATTAAAAACATCTGATGATAAAATTTTAGCGGTGGATGCTAAAGTAGACATCGATGATAACGCTTTATACAGACAAGTGAAAATTGCTGAAATGCGTGATATTCGTGAGGAAAATCCAATCGAAGTAGAAGCTAAAGAAGTAGGATTGAACTATGTAGATCTTGATGGAACTGTAGGATGTATGGTGAACGGAGCTGGATTAGCAATGGCAACTATGGATTTAATTAAGTATGCTGGTTTTGAGCCTGCAAACTTCTTAGATGTAGGTGGAACTGCTGATGCTAAACGTGTTGAAACGGCTTTCCGTATTATCTTAAAAGATCCAAACGTAAAAGCTATTTTGATTAACATCTTTGGAGGAATCGTTCGTTGTGACCGTGTTGCTCAAGGTGTTGTTGATGCATATAAAAACATGGGAGACGCTATTAAAGTACCAATCATTGTTCGTTTACAAGGTACAAATGCTGAAATTGCAAAAGAGTTAATTGATAATTCTGGAATGCCAATTTTATCAGCTGTAGCTTTTCAAGAAGCTGCTGATCAAGTTCAAGCTGCATTATCTTAATTAAAGAATAAAAACAAAGAGCCTTTACTGGTTTCTATATTATACAAAAATCCTGAGTTATGCTCAGGATTTTTTTTTGAAATTAATTTAATGTTTTTGAATAAAAATTTAAAGTTACTTTAATGTTAACGGCTAAATTGAATCAATAAATTAATTTTCTTCGATGTTTTGGTCTTTT
This sequence comes from Flavobacterium sp., assembly GCF_049590715.1. Taxonomy (GTDB): domain Bacteria; phylum Bacteroidota; class Bacteroidia; order Flavobacteriales; family Flavobacteriaceae; genus Flavobacterium. The sequence goes on along the minus strand of NZ_JBAWDL010000166.1, from coordinate 2,487 downwards.
ATTTAGTAATAACGTAAAATAATTTTCAAAGAATTACACATCCCGTAATTTTAGTTAATTAAAAATATTTACTAGATAAATTTGTGTTTACAGTGCTGTTTTATGATTGAGTTAAGTTGGCTATTTGCTTTATGTTTCTTTTGATTTGTGATGTAATTTTGACCCGTAGAAAAAAAAATAAAACTTAAAAAAAGAAATCATGAAAAAATTAATCTTGTCTATCGTTCTTACTTTATTTGTAGGTGTTGTATCTATGAATGCTAAAGAATTAAAACCTAAAAAAAGTTATACTAGTGCTAACCAAGAAATTTCAAACTTACTTACTCCTTCATATGCTATGGGAGAATTGGAAAGTCAAACTACAATACGAGTTAGAATTAGAGTTAATGCAAATAATGAAATTGTAGTTTTGGAAACTACTGCTCCAGATACAGAATTGAATGAGTATATTATTGATAATTTAAATTACAAAAAACTGATTAGCTCAGAATTAGTAAAAGGTAATGAGTATGTATTTAATGTGAATTTTAAATCATAAAGTATAATGTGTATTGTTTTCATTCCGTTATACTTTTTTAATAACAAGTAATATTCCTAAGTTTTTATGACTTAGGATTTTTTTTTAAAATTCTATATCTAATCGCTGTTGTTTGATAATTTGAAAATAGTTTTGTTGTTTTTAGGCGTTTTGTTGTTGAATTATATGTGTAAAGGTTGTAATACTAATAATTTTCATAATTTTCCTTTTTGTTTGTAATCCGTCTGTAATACTTTTATTGTAAGATTACAGCTATTTTAATGTTAAAACTAAAAAATATAAATTTTTTTTAATTTCTGAAATTATGGAATATGTATAATTTTAGTCATTTTTTTTTATATATCCACTATTTTATACATAGTTTTATTAATTACCCAAAAAAAATAAAGGAGAATCACTGATTTTTGCTAATTGTTAATGAAAAAAATGGATAGTTGCTACTCTAAAACTATGCTATACATTTGTATCATAATAATTTTAAAAAATTAAATGTCATGAAAAAATCAGTCGTATTATTAGTAATTGCTTTGATTATGAATGTAGCATTTGTATCAGCAAAAGAATTAAATCCTAGAAAAAGTTACCTAGAGACTACTGAAGAGATTACTTCATTATTAAATCCATCGGTTGCTACTAAAGTATTAGGAAAAAATGCAGTTGTAAGAGTAAAAGTATTGATTACTGCAACTGGGGATATTATAGTATTAGAAACGAATGCTAAAAATGAAAAATCAAAAAACTATATTCAAGATAATTTGAATTACAAAAAATTATCTAAAAATGAATTAGAAGCAGGTAATGATTATATTTTTGAAATCAATTTAAAATCATAATCATATTATATGGAAGTAAATAAAATTATTCAAAATTAAAAATCCTAAGTTATAGTAACTTAGGATTTTTTTTATTTAAGCTAAATACTTATGTTTTTAACTTAGATGCTTTTGGAATAGTACCTTTTTTTATTCTAAGCGCATTAGGTCCTATTTGTTTTAATGAGGTTTTTTTGAGAGTTCAAATTATTCTCATTAGAAAATTTATCGTAGACAATAAAAATATGATTAAATAAGATTCTCGATACATTTTTGTTTCGTTTACGATGTAAACAAAAATATTATAAATCACATTTTTATGACTTTTTTATAAAAAAAAAGTAACGTTTGCCTCTCATAAAACTCTCATGGGCTGGGTTAAGTAGCTTTAAAATTATGTGAGAGTTTGTAATGTGATTTAAATGTTAAATTTTACTTTTTTTTAAAATTTCAACTTGTAGATTATGTGTAAAATTAAATCCCTTTTTTTATGCATAGTTTAAATTTAATGCAGAATTTGTAACTACTCAAAAAAAATATGCGGAAATGATTGGTTTTATCATAGTGTTAAGGGAAAATGAGAGATATTGTTACTTTGAAACTATGCTGTACATTTGTACCATAATAAAATTAAAAGTAAGAATATCATGAAAAAAACAGTTATATTATTTATAGTTACAATGTTTTTGAATATTACATTTGTATCAGCAAAAGAATTAAATCCTAAAAAAAGTTATGCTAAAGCATCTCAAGAAATAACAACATTATTAACACCCTTTTCAGAAGTAGGTGAATTAGAAAATGATGTGGTTGTAAAAGTAAGAGTTTTAGTTACACCAAGTCGTGAAATTATTGTTTTGCAAGCAAACACAGATAATGAAGAATTAGCTGATTATATCAAAGAAACGTTAAATTATAAAAAACTTTCAAGTGATGAATTAGTAACTAATAACACTTATGTTTTTGAAGTTAGATTTAAAGCTTAATTATTTTTTTAATAAATAAAGTTATCCAAAACAAAAAATCCTAAGTTGTAGAACTTAGGATTTTTTGTTTTTACCATTATTGAATTTTACTTTTTCAACAATTTCTATTTTAGGAGTTGTTTTTTTGTTTTTGGATTGGAAAGGTTTTTTC
>NZ_JBAWDL010000165.1:0-16791 GCF_049590715.1 Flavobacterium sp. | reverse complement strand
CAACCAAGGTTTACCAAACGACCTTCAGCAAGGATGATGATGTCATTTCCGTTGATTGTATATTTATCAACTTGTGGTTTGATTTCGATTTTTGATGCACCGTGGTTTTTGTTCAACCAAGCCATATCAATTTCGTTATCAAAGTGACCAATGTTACAAACAACAGTCTTGTCTTTCATTTGCTCGAAGTCAGAACCTAAGATAATATCTTTGTTTCCAGTTGTAGTAATAATGATATCAGCATTAGCAACCACTGTACTTAATTTTTTCACTTCGTAACCGTCCATTGCTGCTTGTAAAGCACAAATTGGATCAATCTCAGTTACTGTAACAATAGAACCCGCACCTCTAAAAGAAGCAGCAGTTCCTTTTCCTACGTCACCGTACCCACAAACAATTACTCTTTTTCCAGCCAACATCAAATCGGTTGCACGACGAACCGCATCAACTGCTGATTCTTTACAACCATATTTGTTATCAAATTTAGACTTAGTAACCGAGTCATTAATGTTAATAGCAGGCATTGGTAATGTTCCCGCTTTTACTCTTTCGTACAATCTGTGTACTCCAGTTGTAGTTTCTTCAGACAATCCTTTGATTCCAGGAACCAATTCAGGGAAACGGTCAATAACCATGTTTGTCAAATCTCCACCATCATCAAGAATCATGTTCAATGGTTTTCTATCTTCACCAAAGAATAAGGTTTGCTCAATACACCAGTCAAAATCAGTTTCGTTCAAACCTTTCCAAGCGTAAACAGAAATTCCCGCAGCGGCAATCGCAGCAGCAGCCTGATCTTGAGTAGAGAAAATATTACAAGAAGACCAAGTCACCTCAGCACCAAGAGCAATTAAAGTCTCGATTAAAACAGCCGTTTGAATCGTCATGTGCAAACATCCTGCAATACGAGCACCTTTTAAAGGTTGTTCGGCTGCATATTCTGCACGAAGCGCCATTAAACCTGGCATTTCAGCTTCAGCCAATTCAATTTCTTTTCTTCCCCAAGCCGCAAGAGAAATGTCTTTTACTTTGAAAGCCACATAAGGCATAGTTGATGTACTCATTTATAGTATATTTGTAATTATAAATTTTTTGCAAATTTACATAATAACTTACGATTTAAAAAGGATTCACATATATTTATGAGTTGTTTACGATCATAAAGTTTTCTAAACCAGCAAAATATAAATCCGCAAACACTTCATTTGGAGCTGTTTCCCGCTATGCGCTCTAATCTTGTGGCGGCATAAATGCCCGCCGCCACAAGGATTTCCGCTACTATCGGGGCTAGTGAACCTGCAATACCATTATAATGCCATTATATAAGAACCATTTTTTTGACTCACAAACCCAAATTTTAGTTTGGGAAATAACCGAAACTTTTGAAGAACTCTTTTCAGGGGTAGTTCTCAATATGCAAAACCGTGTGCGACTAGACGGAATGAAATCTCAAATACACCAAAGGGGGTTTTTAAGTGTTCGCAAATTATTACAGGAAGCAGGTTATAATGATTTGGATTTATACTATGATGAATTTGGCAAACCGCATTTAAACGACGAAAAATACATTTCCATCACTCATTCACATCATTTTTCGGCCATCATCATCAGTGACAAAAGCATAGGTATCGACATTGAATTACACCGAGAAAAAATCATCCGCATCGCTGACAAATTCTGTGATAAAGAGTTTCAGTATTTGAATAAAAACAATTTAGAAGTTTATGTTCAAAAACTCACCGTCATTTGGGGAGCCAAAGAAGCCATTTTCAAAATCCAAAACGAAAAAGGAATCAGCTTCAAAGACCACATCACTGTCAATCCTTTCGATCTAGAAAAAAAGCAAACCACTGCCGAGCTAAACTTTGGAAACATCCATAAAAAATTCAATATTTATTACGAATCTATTGAGGGGTTTGGATTAGTATATGCATTGGAGGCTTAAGCTATTTAAACTCAAAGGTCACTAAGAGATTTCTACAAATTTCTTTAATTTCTACAATCTGTGTTCCAAAAAATTTCTACTTATTCTTAGCACGATTCTCAAAAATACTTACCATCAAGAAAGTCCCCATTTTTCGAGCTCTACGTTTAAGAATTTCGACATTCTCACCCTCAAACAATTCTTCTAGAGTCTCAAACCATAAATTCAACCAAATCCCAAATTCATTTGAACTTATCGTATTCCCAAAATAATCATCAACTTTATTGTGTGCTTCCAGCGGATTGCCTTTGTATATCTTTCCACCAAAAAGATTCATTTCCCAAAAATCTGTCAACTTCTCTAAATGAGGTTCCCAGTCCGTAATCATTTCGTTAAAAAAAGGACCAATTTCTTTGTCAGCTCTTATTTTATCATAAAAAGTCCTTACTAATAAGGAAATGTCTTCTCGGTTTTCGATATTTTTTCTTGGCATTAGATATGGTTTAAAATGATAAGCAGTGTATTAATTACAATACTCGCTAAGGTAAAGTTAAAAATAGTTTTGTGTGACATTTGTGCTAAAATAGACGTATTTGTCAATATACTAATAAATACCACAATGGCTAGTTGAATCATTTGCCCTACTGAAGTTCCATTTACCAGAACACTCATTGCAGCTACACCTCCTAGACAACTTTGCGCTAAAACGATCATTGTAGCAGATGGAATAAAATTATCGTCAAAATCTCTTAAAATACTGTTGTAAGTTATCATAATATCTTTTTTTTTATTACATCAAAGATAAAACGCAACCACTCCTCCTATTTATGACTCAAATCATAAAAATGGCATTTTTCGATATACTTTCCGATTAATAATTTGAAGTTCACCTTTTTTCTCAAGCGCTTTAATAGTTCTAATCACGGTTTCAACTCGCAAACCAGTCAAATCTCCTATTTGTTGGCGGGTAAACTGAATGAGATAACCATTATCATCTTGTTTTAAATTAAAATGAGTAATAGCATAATCTAGCAAACGTAAAACACGGTGCTCGGGTTCGTGTGTCGAAATTTCGGCAGCCATAACCGCTTTATAATACAATCGTTGCGCAAGGTTTTCAATGATTTTAAGACTGATAGTAGGATTTTGAGCTAATAATTCAAAAAACTGTACTTTAGTTATACACATCAATTGCGTGTTTTCTACCGCAATGGCATTAGCAGGATACACTTGATTGATGAATAAAGGTGGTTCGCCAAAACATTGGTCTTTATAAAAAAAGCCTTGAACAAATTCCCGACCTTCATCGTTGTAATTGTTCATTTTTACCTCACCCGAAAGAATTTGGTAATAATGCGTAGGTAACTTTCCTTCTTCAAAGATACTTTCTGCTTTGTTGTATTCTTTGATAAATCCACCGTATTCTTCCAATAAGTCAATCGCAATCATGTTTTTTATTTTATAGATTGTAGGGTTTTACAAATATAGACCTTGTGCTTCTAAAAAAAGCTTTTACTTTTACAACCTGATGCAAAACAACCAAAACATATATCAAGAAATAGTAAATGCCAAAGCCCATAATAGGAAGCTTTTAGCCATTCTTTTAGACCCCGATAAAATTGTTTGGGAGCAATTAGAACTATTAATTGAAAGAATTATTCCATCACCCGCTACCCATGTTTTCATTGGCGGAAGCCTCGTTAGAACCAATAGAATTGATGAGTTAATCATTCGACTGAAAGAAAAAATTAATTTACCTATTATACTTTTCCCAGGAAATCCTTCTCAAATATCCAAAGAAGCGGATGGGATTTTATTTCTTTCGTTACTTTCAGGTCGTAATCCTGATTTTTTGATTGAACACCAGGTTAAAGCGGCGCCTATTTTAATACAAACTAAACTCGAAATCATCCCAACAGCTTATCTTTTGATTGAAAGCGGTACGATTACAGCCGTTGAAAAAGTTAGTCGAACCAAACCGTTAGATCGAAATAATCTCGATTTAACTTTGGCAACTGCTCAAGCCGCCGAAATGATGGGAAACAAACTCGTTTACCTCGAAGCTGGAAGCGGTGCAAAAAATGCTGTTCCGACCGAAATGGTTCAATTGGTTTCAAAAAACTTGAACATTCCAGTAATCGTTGGTGGTGGCATCATCGCTTTCGAACAAATAAATAAAATATATGATTCTGGTGCAGATATCGTGGTCATTGGCACTGCTTTCGAAAAAGATTTGAATTTTTTCAAAACTATACTTTAATGCAAACACCTCTTAAAAACAACCGCAGATTCGCAAATGTATTTTAAAAACATTTATTTTTGCAATTACGGAATAAATTAATTGGCGCTAATTCCGCTTTAAGCGGTTTACTTAAAATCAAAATCATTTAAAAATTAGCAAATCCGCGTTATATAAACCATCTGTATTTGCTTTCTTATAAATAAAAAATCTGACTTCAAAATCGTTAATCCTCAATCTAAAATCAAATGCTCGATTTCTTCTTAAACGCTTACCAAGAAACACCAATAAACCAAATTATATTAGAATTCATTGCTTTTGTCTGCGGTATCTGGAGTGTTATTTTGGCAAAAAAAGAAAACATCCTTTTATACCCCATAGGCTTGATTGCAACAGTAATTACCGTTTATTTGCTTTTTTTGGCTGGTTATTTAGGCGATATGCTAATTAATGGCTATTTCTCTATTATGAGTATTTATGGTTGGTACCAATGGGCGAAAAAAGACAAAGACGAGAATCATATTCCTATTACGAGAACGAATTTCACCGAAAAAGTAATTGGATTTATCCTTTTTGTAGTAACTCTTTTTGTGGTATATGGTGTTTATACTGTTTTTAATTACAAAATCAATTGGGACAATTACGTTGACATTTTCACCTCAGGATTATTTTTTACAGGAATGTGGTTTATGGCCAATAAAAAAATAGAAAACTGGACCTTATGGATTATTGGTGATGCCATCGCCACGCCATTGTATGCTTATCGTGGTCTAGGTATGTTATCATTACAATATTTAATTTTTACTTTCTTAGCAATTGCCGCTTATTTAGAATGGCACAGAATATTAAAAAATAAAAAGGACGTAATAATAACTTAGTCATATTCGGCAAAAAGGTTAAATTTGATGCCAAAGTTTGAAAAAGGAATAAAAACAGATTTTCAAAGTAATAAAAGAAGTATGAATCATACAGTAAATAAGCCAGAATTGGAGGGAGATAGAATGGATTTAGGATTTTCGGTTGCTGATTTAGAACAAATAACTGAAAATGGTATTTCGTTAGAGAACATTAAGAAACAACTAGGCTATTTGAAAAACGGAATTGCTAAAACTAATTTAGTTGCTCCTGCTACTTTAGGTAACGGTATAATCAATTTTTCAGAAGGGGATTTTCATACTCACGCTTTATTTTTTGATGCCAATAAATCAAATTTAAAACTACTAAAGTTTGTTCCTGCCTCGGGAGCAGCTACACGAATGTTTAAATTTTTGAATGCCTTCTTGAATGATTTTGATATTGAAAACGAAACAATCAATGCATACATTAATCGAAATAAAGCCACTGATTTAGCTGTTTTTATTGTAGGAATGGATAAATTCCCTTTTTTTGAAGAAGTATACACCAAATTAAAAGAAATCCACACAAACTTTAATTCATTAAGTAGAGATTATAAAAACTACTACTTTATAAAAACATTGCTTTCACCTGATTATTTTGATTTTGCTAATAAACCAAAAGGGATTTTGCCTTTTCACGTTTATTGGAATACGATAGCCACACCTATTGAAGAGCATTTGTATGAATGTGGGTATTATTCTAGTGTCAATGGTGTTTCAAGTCTACATTTTACTGTTTCAGAAGTACATTTACCACAATTTGAATCCATTTTAAATTCGGTAAAACATTTAGTAGAAAAAGAAACACAAACAAACGTTGCTGTGGATTATTCGTTTCAAAAAAAATCAACTGATACTATAGCTGTTGATTTAGAAAACAATCCCTTTCGAAATGAAAATGGAACATTAGTTTTTAGACCTGGAGGGCATGGTGCTTTGATTGAAAATTTAAATACATTAGACGCTGATATTATTTTTTTAAAAAACATCGATAATGTTATTTTGCATAATAATGAAAATATAGCCTTATATAAAAAAGCTTTGGCTGGTGTTTTGGTAGCTTTACAACACCGTATTTTTGATTATTTGAATCAAATAGAAAATGGTCAATTGAATGAAAGTCAAATTCTAGAAATTATTCATTTCATAAAAGAAAAATTGAATCGTGAAATGGAATCTAATTTTGATTCTTTCACTTTAGTAAATAAAATAAAATCAATCAAAAATATACTCAACAGACCTGTACGTGTTTGTGGAATGGTGAAAAACGAAGGAGAACCCGGAGGAGGTCCTTTTTGGGTCCGTAATGAGAAAAATGAGGTTTCATTGCAAATTGTAGAATCCAATCAAGTAGATTCATCTCAACCCAAACAAGCCAAAATACTTCAAGAAGCCACACATTTTAACCCTGTAGATTTGGTTTGTGGTGTAAAAAACTATAAAAATGAAAAATTCGATTTGACTCAGTTTGTAGATCATAACAGCGGATTTGTGGTAGATAAAAACGTGGGTGGAATTGCTATAAAAGGGCTTGAACTTCCAGGCTTATGGAATGGTGGAATGGCTCATTGGTTAACGATTTTTGTTCAGGTTCCTTTATTGACCTTTAATCCAGTGAAAACAGTGAATGACTTACTGAAACCTGCACATCAAAGAGATTAGTTTTTTTTTAAAACACATAAGATGGAAATTGAAAAACTCATAAAAGAACTTGATTTTAAAGCCGTAAGAAGCAGTGGTGCGGGAGGACAAAACGTTAATAAAGTTTCTTCTAAGGTTGTATTGTCTTTTGACTTGAACAAATCTGAAGTCTTTTCTACAGATGAAAAATTACTTTTAGAAATAAAACTTGCTCCAAGACTAACTTCCGAAAACATTTTAATGCTACAATGTGACGAAGATCGCAGTCAATTGAAAAACAAAAGCATTATTATCAAACGCTTTTTACAAATCATTGAACAAGGATTAAAGATTCCCAAGCCTCGAAAGCAAACAAAAATCCCAAAATCAGCTATTAGAAAGCGAATAAAAGATAAGAAAAACACCTCTGAAATTAAAAAAAATAGAAGGCGCCCGGAATTATAAACCGCTAATAAACTGGTGTTTAAAACTATAATTTAAGAAATAATTATGTTTTAAATTCAATTTCCTTTTTCTTTATTTACCTTTGCGCCGTCTCAAAGGGGTGCTAGATTCCAAAAATGGAATGACAGCTGAGATTATACCCAACGAACCTAGACGAGTAATGTTGTCAAGGGAAAAAGATAAAAAATAACAATATTTATTTTTTTATCAAATCATTTTAATCAATTAACAAAAAAAGAATAATTCCCCCTTTTATTCGTACTATTTATTTACGGATGAACACTATTTTAGTTACAAAGTCACAAAGTCACAAAGTCATAAAGTCATTATTTTTAAGAGCAAGTTTTTCTTTTCTCTTTTCTCTTTTCTCTTTTCTCTCTTATTCCCAGATACAGGTAAAAGACACTACTATGATCAATCAATTGGATGAAGTATTAATTTCAGCAGTTCGCGCTACTTCAAAAACACCAGTAAGTTATTCCAATTTAGACAAAAAGGATATTGCTCCTCGTAATTTAGGGCAAGACATTCCTATTTTAATGAACTATATGCCATCTGTCGTAACAACTTCTGATGCTGGTAATGGGGTAGGTTATACTGGAATTAGAGTGCGTGGTAGTGATGCGACTCGTATCAATGTTACGATCAACGGAATTCCATATAATGACTCTGAAAGTCATGGAACTTATTGGGTAAATATGCCTGATTTTGCTTCATCTGTTCAAAGTTTGCAATTACAGCGTGGTGTAGGAACTTCTACAAATGGTTCAGGTGCTTTTGGCGCTAGTTTGAATATGTTAACCGATAATTATGCAAAAGAAAGTACAGGAGAAATTTCAAATTCTTACGGTAGCTTTAATACCCATAAACATACCGTTAAATTTAGTACGGGTTTAATGAACAATCATTTTGAATTGGCCGGTCGTTTGTCTGCTTTAAAATCAGACGGTTATATTGATAGAGCGACTGCCGATATGAAATCCTATTTTTTACAAGGAACTTATGTGGGTAAAACAACCTTAATTAAAGCATTGGTTTTTGGAGGTACCCAAAAAACCTACCAAGCCTATTGGGGTATTGATCAAGAAACATTAGCTAAAGACAGAAGGCAAAATCCAATTGGAATTTACACTGATGAGTTTGGGAATACTCGTTTTTATGATAATGAAACCGATAATTACCAACAAGATCATTCTCAGTTGCATTGGAATGAAAAAATAACCGATCACTGGAATACAAATTTAGCTTTTCATTATACCAAAGGAAAAGGATTTTATGAAAACTATAAAGAAGATGCAGATTTTAAGGATTACGGATTAGATCCTGTAGGAGCCGAGACTACAACCGACTTGATTCGTCAAAAATGGTTGGATAATGATTTTTATGGAACTACTTTTTCAGCAAATTATAAAAACAATGAATTAAATCTAGTCTTTGGTGGTGGCTATAATAAATATGAAGGAAATCATTTTGGAAAGGTGATTTGGGCACGTTTTGCATCAAAAAGTGAGTTGAATGATCGTTATTATGATGACAACGCAACTAAAACCGATGGCAATTTTTTTGCTAAAGCCAATTATCAAGTGGGTGCTAAACTAAGTCTTTTTGGAGATTTACAATTTCGAAATGTAACTTATAAAGCAAATGGTGATGATACTGGAATTGTAAGTGATAATTTCAATTTTTTTAACCCAAAAGCAGGTTTGAATTATAATGTTGATGAAAATAATGTTTTGTATTTCTCCTATGCTAGAGCCAATCGTGAGCCTAATAGAACCGATTATGAAAATGGTAATGCAAAGCCTGAAAAATTAAATGATTTTGAATTGGGATGGAGATATGTCTCTGAAAAGCTTAAGCTGAATTCAAATATTTATTATATGGCCTATAAAGACCAATTGATTCTAACTGGAAACTTAGATGAAGTTGGTGCGCCAATTCGTTCCAATAGCGAAAAAAGCTATCGTTTAGGTTTAGAGGTAGATGCAACTATTGCGGTTACAAATCAATTAATTTTGCGACCTAATTTTACTTTAAGTGCTAATAAAAATATCGATTTAGCCGTTGATGGTCAACATTATGGGACTACTGAAATAGCCTATTCTCCGTCTGTTATTGTCGGAAATAGTATTATATATTCTCCAATAGATGCTTTACATATTTCTTGGATGCAAAAATTTGTTGGTAGCCAATACATGAATAATATCGAATTACCAGATGCTAAATTATCGGATTATTTTGTGAATGATTTTAATGTTTCTTATGAAATAAAACCCAAAACTATTTTCAAATCGATTGTGTTTTCAGGATTAGTAAATAACTTCATGGACAGAAAATACGTTTCAAATGGGTATATGTGGGATGTATATCCGTATTATTATCCTCAAGCAGGAATTAACTTCTTAGCAGGAGTAACTCTAAAATTTTAAGGAGTAATCCATTTTACAAAAAACTACCCCAAAAGTCAACTACTTTGCGGGTAGTTTTTTTGATAATTTTAAGTTCTCCTCAATTTTCGTTATAACATCCCCAACTAAAATCGTTCGCATAGCATTTTCATAACCAAGTACAATTTTATTTCCGTAGACTGATGTTGGCAATAATGGATATTGCTTTCTATCAGCAGTCAAAGCATAATCTAAAGGTTGATTGAACGGCATAAAACCAGCATAAGGATGTGTAGCGCCCCAAAGTGAAACCACCTTTACGCCAAGCATTGCCGCAATATGTGCATTTCCAGAATCCATAGAAAGCATCACATCAAGGTTAGTCATGAGCGCCAATTCCTCTTTGAATTTTATTATTCCTGCCATATTAATGACATTCGATTTGCCAGAAGCAAAAGAATCTAAAATGGCAATTTCCTTTTTCCCTCCACCAAAAAGCAGAATAGAATAATCCGAATTTTTAGATAGTGCTGTAATCACTTCTTGCATTAAGTCTTGAGGATAGACTTTTGTGTCGTATTGAGCAAATGGAGCAATTCCTATCAGTTTTTGAGGATTACCTATCATCGTTTTCAAATCATCGCTTAAAACGGCTTTTTTAGGAAAAATAGGATTTGATAAATCAATCTGTAATCCTAACTGTTCAAAGACTTTAGAATGATTCTCAAACATCGTAGGCAAAGGCTTAAAAATTTTGTCGACTGCCCTAGTTAATGCTGCTTTTCCTTGACGACCTTTATCCACAGCGGCTACTTTTTTTCCGCTTAAAGCGAATAAATTTCGAACAACTTTAGAACGCAACACATTATGCAAGTCGGCAAAAGCATCAATATCCCTTTTTCTTAGTTCGTTAAACAAACGGAACAATCCTAAAAACCCTTTGTGTTGCTTTTTTTCATCAAAAGCAAAAAAAGAAACATTTGGAATTCCATCAAAAAAAGGTTGAAAAAAAGGTCTAGAAACCACCGTGATTTTTACCTCTGGATACTGTTTTACAAAAGCCCGTAAAACAGGAACCGTCATGGCGACATCCCCCATTGCGGATAGTCTCATGACGGCTATATGTTGTATTTTTTTTGACAAAGTAAAAGCTAATTATTTCTTCCCTTGGTACAAAACAGGATTCAATTCATCATCATTGTACATTTTCATTTGCTTGTACACTTTCATGAATTTATCTCCATTTTGAATGTCGGTTAACAAATCATCTATAGCTGTTGACAAATCCGTTCTTTGTTCCAATAAAATATTCAATTTAGCTTGACATTTATCTCTGTGATCTTCTGATGCCTCAGCACGAGTTGCCTCTTCGTTCATATGATAGATTTTCAATGCAAGAATAGACAAACGATCAAAAGCCCAGGCAGGACTTTCAGAGTTGATTTTAGCCTCGTCTTTAACAATTACCTTACTGTATTTTTGCAAAAAGTAACCGTCAATATATTCCACCATATCTGTACGCTCTTGGTTCGAAGCATCAATTCTTCTTTTCAAAGTCAAAGCCGCTACAGGGTCAATATTGGGATCACGAATAATATCTTCAAAATGCCATTGCACGGTATCAATCCAGTTTTTTAAATAAAGCAAATGCTCAAATTGCTCCTTAGGATAAGGATTATTGATAGGTTGATCTACATTATCAAATTGATGATAATCTTTAATACTTTGTTCGAAAACAGAATAGGCTAATTTTGAAAACATATCTTTAGTTTTAAGTCTAGCAAAGATACTTTTTATACTTTTATAAAAAAATTCGATTCCAACTTTCTATAAAAGCTTTTAAAACGTTTTTTTAGAAATTTTTCGGGCCTAATCCAGCCATTCGCTATAGCCCTTGTTCAAAAGGCATTTTTTACTAGGTCGTGGCAGGAGCTTCCTCCGGTCGCTCTACCTCTCCCGTAAAAAATAGCCTTTTTCACGCGGGGCTGTCGCTGCTGTCTGGGGCAACTCACGTACCTCCAAATAATTTCATTATGGATATTCATCATATTTCTCAAAAAAACAGCGTTCTCAATCATTTCTTAGCCCAGATTCGCAATATAAACGTTCAGCATGACCGCATGCGCTTTCGTCGTAACATAGAACGTATAGGCGAAATCATGGCTTATGAAATCAGTCAACAACTAGACTATAAAACCATAGCCGTTCAGACGCCATTGGGAATCAAAGAAACCGCTGAAATAGTAGATCCCATTGTTATTTGTTCCATCCTAAGAGCAGGATTACCATTTCACCAAGGTTTTTTAAATTATTTTGATCAAGCCGAAAACGGATTTATCTCAGCATACAGGCATCATCCTAATGATGATGATTATTTCGAAATTAAAGTCGAATATCAAGCTATAGGAAATTACGACAACAGCACTTTAATTTTGGTTGATCCCATGCTCGCCACCGGACAATCCATCGTAGCTGTTTTTAATAAATTAATCGAAAAAGGAAACCCAGCAGCAATTCATCTAGCAGTCATCATTGCCGCTCCTGAAGGGATTGCACATCTCAAAGAGCATCTTCCTGACCATTGCCATCTTTGGATAGCCACCATTGACAAAAAACTGGATGAGCATAGCTATATCGTTCCTGGACTTGGTGATGCAGGTGATCTAGCCTACGGAAAGAAATTATAACTGAGAGAAAAAAGCAAACAAACTGCACAATATTAGTACTCCTAAAACAAGTTCTTGTTTTAGTCTTAATTGTGGCAATTCTATATGGTTTGTTGCCATAATTGCTAGAGGTGCAATTGTGAAAACCAACAAATCATTACTTTTATTAGGTGAAATAACAAAAATGATAATCCCAATAAAAAAAGAAGCTATAATTTTTTTATAAGTGTTTTGTAGAAGTACAGGACGAGTGGATACTGTTCCAATCATAGAGATAACAAAGAATAAAGCAATTGTAGCATAAATAGACAAAGCCGCATTTTGATAATTATTAGTAAAATAACTCATTTCTGTAATAACCATTCTTCCTCTCTCAATCGTTTCAATAATATTAAATTCAAATAATAATGAAACTATAAAACTTAGTATTCCTACAGCAAATAAAGCAATAAATGGCAATATCCAATTTCTATAATCTCGAGCTACATGAAAAATAATTGAAATAAATACTAAGACTAAATACAAAACACACCAAAACTGAAACAGTGAAGCCACAAATATCCATAACGAAGCATCAAATATTTTTTCTTTAGAAGCTTTTAAAGAATGAAGTGAAATTAATCGTCTTAAAGCTAAAAGCACAAAAAAATTGGCTAGAATTAAATTATAGTTATTGAATAAAGATGGGAAAAAAATTAAAAACAAGAGATAAAACAGAATGATATAACAACTGTCTTTTGAAAGACCATTTTTCTTAGTTATAAAATTAGAAATAAAAATAGATGCCAAAATCAAGGCCAAAATTCCTAATTTTTCAAAAACCAAAGCACCTGAATTTAGCCAAGCCAAATCTTGCATTTGATAGACAAAAAAGAAAACTAGTATTAAAATTACTACTAACGAAAAATTTAATAGTGTAGATTTTCTAAAAACACTTGTAATCATAAGGATATTTTATACTTTTGTGACTGTAAATATACTATTTGTTTAAAAAGGAAGGCTTCAAGTTGAAAAGATTCTTTTAAAAAAGGGATTTACAGTTGATTAAATTAAAAAAACAACATAATTTTTTACGATATGAAAGCATTTTTCGAAGGAATTCAATACCTGTTTGTAAATATTTTATTTGCTCCCCTTGATTTTTTACGTTCTCTTGAACTTAAAACTTGGTTTGTAGCCAATACAATTAACTGGGTATTTATGATTATTTGTGCCGCAGCAATGGTTTATTGGATCAAACAATTAAGAATATTTGATGACGCAGGAACAGAAAATCAAGACACTACAGCGCATTCATTCTTGAAATAATAACTTCAGATTGCCTATTTTAAGTAGGTCTGAAAATAAAAAATCCTCAATCTTAACTTAGATTGAGGATTTTTTTGTGGAGTTACAATAAATCGTTCCCAATATCTTTTCTAAAATTCATCTTTTCAAAATGAATTTTCTCAATATTTGCATATGATTTTGCTAAAGCTTCTGGAAAAGTGTCGCCATAAGAAGTAATTGCCATTACACGGCCTCCATTACTCACTACATCAGTACCTTCAAATTTTGTTCCTGCGTGAAAAACAATTGAGTCGGTTACGTTTTCTAATCCAGTGATTATTTTTCCTTTTTCAAAATCTTCAGGATAGCCTCCAGAAACTAACATCACGGTCGTTGCGCTTCTTTCATCTACTTCTAAAGTGATTTGGTCTAGTTTTTCATTGGCTACAGCCAAAAACAATTCGACTAAATCTGTTTTTAATCTCGGAATAACCACTTCCGTTTCTGGATCACCCATACGCACATTGTATTCAATCACGATAGGTTCTCCTTTTACATTGATTAACCCAATGAAAACAAAACCTTTGTACTCAATACCATCTTTCTGGAAGCCATCAATAGTAGGTTGTACAATACGCGTTTCAATTTTTTGCATCAATTCGTCAGTTACAAATGAAACTGGAGAAACGGCTCCCATACCACCTGTATTTAATCCCATATCACCTTCGCCAATACGTTTGTAATCTTTGGCAGTGGGCAATATTTTATAGCTTTTACCATCTGTTAAAACAAAACAGCTCAATTCTATTCCATCTAGAAATTCTTCGATCACTACTTTTGCACTTGCAGCACCAAATTTTTGTCCTATTAGCATGTTTCTCAATTCCTGTTGTGCTTCAGCCAAATCTTGGATAATCAAAACTCCTTTTCCAGCTGCCAATCCATCTGCTTTTAATACATACGGCGGTTGCAAAGTAGAAAGGAAAGCACATCCTTGCTCTACTGTTTCAGCAGTAAAACTATCATAAGCTGCTGTTGGTATGTTGTGTTTTACCAAAAATTCTTTGGCAAACTCTTTACTTCCTTCTAATTGAGCTCCTAATTGTGATGGTCCAATCACAGGAATAGCAGCTAATTGCGCATCATTTTTAAAGAAATCAAAAATACCTTTTACTAATGGGTCTTCAGGTCCTACTACCACCATTTGGATATTATTTTCCAAAACCAAGGTTTTTACAGCTTCAAAATCAGTAGGTGAAATCGCTACAACAGTCGCAATAGAAGCCATTCCAGCATTTCCTGGCGCTACAAAAAGCGTATCACAAAGTGGACTTTGAATCATTTTCCATGCAAATGCATGCTCTCTTCCGCCGGAACCTAGTAGTAAAATATTCATGAGTAATGTTTTTATATTTTTAAATGATGATGCAAAAATAATTGGTTTTAAGTGTAAAATAGAATTAATTCGAATAAATTATCAGTTGAAAACGATCAACATGCGTGTTTAATGGTATTTTTGAACAAACAAATAACGCTATGTTTTCACTTTTTGACGCATCACTTCAACTCAATGGCTTTCCGATAAAGAAAGCTAAGGCAGATTTGGATAAAATTGTAAACTTATCCGAAAACGAAAAAGCTGTTTTTATTGAAAAACAAAAAAAAGAAATTGTCGAATTTCATCTAAAAAACAATTCTTTTTACAAAAAAATAGCAGGTTCATCCAATTATGAAAACTGGGAATCACTTCCTATTTTGAACAAAAAAAACCTTCAAAGCCCCTTAAAAGAAAGACTTTCTAAAGGCTATAAAAATAATGCTGTTTATGTAAACAAAACCTCAGGATCTAGTGGAACACCATTTATTTTTGCAAAAGATAAGTACTGTCATGCTCTAACTTGGGCTTCAAACTTTATGCGTTTTGGATGGCATAATATTGACCTTAATAAGTCATACCAAGCTCGGTTTTATGGAATTCCAAATGATTTTATAGGGTATTACACAGAACGGTTGAAAGATGTGTTCGCTTGTAGGTATCGATTTTCAGTTTTTGATTTATCCGATGCGGTCTTAAAGAATTTTTTAATCCAATTCAAAACTAAAAAATTTGATTATATCAATGGATATACTAGTTCCATAGTTTTATTTGCTAAGTTTTTACAAAATAAAAATATTATTCTCAAAGACCTTTGTCCTAGTTTGAAAGGATGTATGGTAACCTCTGAAATGCTGTTTGAAGAGGATAAAAAACTATTAGAGAAACAGTTAGGAATCCCCATTATCAATGAATATGGTGCCTCCGAATTGGATTTAATTGCTTTTCAAAATACAAAGGGGGAATGGCAAATAAATGCTGAAACGCTGTTTGTAGAAATTTTGGACAAGGATAACAATGTTTTGCCATATGGTAGAGAAGGGCGTATTGTTATCACATCATTGTTCAATAAAGCGCATCCTTTTATTCGCTATGATCTAGGAGATATTGGAGTTTTGGATGAAAAAAGTACAGTAGCAAAACCAATTCTTAAAAACTTAATAGGACGTACGAATGATGTGGCCTATTTGCCAAGTGGAAAAAAATCACCAGGACTGACCTTTTACTATATTACTAAAAGTATTATTGAAGACGATGGTAATGTCAAAGAGTTTACTATTAAACAAACACATCTAGATTCCTTTAACGTAAAATACGTTAGTGAAAAACCCCTAAGTGAAATTCAAATTCAGAAAATAGAACAAGCTATTGCATCTTATCTAGAACCTAATTTGAAATTTAGTTTCGTTAGAAAAGCGTACTTAAAAAGAAGTAAAAGAGGAAAACTGAAACAATTTACTTCAGAACTGGTAAATGTTTAATATAAAGTGGTTTTATGACTAACTGAGTAAATAAAAACACAGTCATACATCCTATCGCTACAATCCAATTCAAACCATGATACTGCTTATAAACGGCAAAATTATGTTTCACTAAATCGAATTTTGAAGCCGAAATAGAGTTTTCTCTCACCCGATAATACGCTAAACTTTCTGGTACCGCTTGCGCCTTTTTAATCTTTTTAAGAATAGTAAGCCAGTGCATCCAATCTTGACGTTTCCTGATAGGTGAAATGGGAATTTTACCAAAAAAATGCGTGTCATAAATTCCCGTAAGATTGCCTACATAGTTACAAAAATACAACTGTTTATAAGTCATATTTATTGGAGGAACAACTTGCTTATACATTAAATTTCCCGCTTCATCAATACAATCATAGGAAGAGAAAGTAAATGGAATTTGGTTTAGATTGAGAAAATCAATTTGTTTTTGGAGTTTTTCAGGTTTCCA
>NZ_JBAWDL010000164.1:0-12921 GCF_049590715.1 Flavobacterium sp. | reverse complement strand
AAAATTTTATATGTAGGCAAAGCCAAAAATCTTAAAAAACGGGTTTCATCGTATTTTAATAAAATTCACGATTCAGCAAAGACGAATGTTTTAGTCAAGAAAATTGTAACGATTAAGCACATTGTGGTTCCTACGGAAACTGATGCGCTTTTGCTAGAAAATAATTTAATTAAAACGTTACTTCCTAGATATAATGTATTGTTGCGTGATGATAAAACTTATCCGTGGATTTGCATTAAGAAAGAGCCTTTTTCAAGGATTTTTGCTACCCGAAGAATGGTCAAAGATGGGTCAGAATATTTTGGGCCTTATACCAGTTTCAAGACAGTACATACCATTTTGGAACTCATCAAAGAATTGTATCCATTGCGTACTTGTAATTTTGATTTGAGTCAATCAAACATTGATTCAGGTAAATTTAAGGTTTGTTTAGAGTATCATATAGGGAATTGCAAAGGGCCTTGTGAAGGATTGGAATCGTTAGAAGATTATCAAAAACAAGTAGAAGCCATTCGGGAGATTTTGAAAGGAAATTTCAAAAGTAGCATGAGAGATTTCAAAAAATTAATGATGCAGTTAGCGCAAGACATGCACTTTGAGGAAGCTCAAAAAATCAAGGAAAAAATTGAAATTCTCGAAAATTACCAATCTCGTTCTACGATTGTTAATCCAAAAATCACCAATATTGATGTTTTTTCAATTGTTTCAGATGAAGGTGCGGCTTATGTGAACTTTCTTCAAATTTCACATGGATCGATTATTCGTTCCCATACGATGGAAATCAAAAAAAAATTAGCCGAAACTGATGCCGAACTATTAGAGTTGGCGATTATTGAACTGCGAGAACGCTTTCAGTTACTGTCAAAAGAAATAATCGTACCGTTTGAAATAGATTTGGGCGAAAGCCTAAAAATCACAGTACCACAATTAGGAGATAAAAAACAAATTTTGGATTTATCCATACGTAATGCGAAGTTTTATAGAATAGAACAACTCAAACAATTACAAATTGTAGATCCAGATCGGCATACAAACCGGATTATGGCACAAATGCAAAAAGATCTACGTTTGCCAGTGGAGCCAAGACATATTGAATGTTTTGATAACTCCAATATTCAGGGGACGAATCCTGTGTCAGCCTGTGTAGTTTTTAAAGATGGAAAACCCAGTAAGAAAGACTACCGCCATTTTAATATTAAAACAGTAGAAGGGCCTGATGATTTTGCATCAATGGAGGAAGTGGTGTATCGTCGTTACAAAAGATTGTTAGAGGAAGGACAGTCCTTACCGCAATTAATTATTATTGATGGAGGGAAAGGACAATTATCATCGGCTTTAAAAAGTATAGATAAATTAGGGTTAAGAGGAAAAATTGCTATTATCGGAATTGCAAAACGCCTTGAAGAATTGTTTTATCCAGGAGATTCAGTGCCGTTGTATTTAGATAAAAAATCAGAAACATTAAAAGTGATTCAGCAATTACGAAATGAAGCGCACCGTTTTGGGATTACGCATCATAGAGATAGAAGGAGTAAAGAAGCATTAAATTCATCCATTGAAGCCATACCCGGAATTGGCGAAAAAACAATGCTTGCTTTGATTCAACACTTTAAAAGTGTTAAAAGATTGAAATTAGTGAGCGAAAAAGAAATTTCGGAAGTTATTGGTGTTTCTAAAGCCAAAAAAATTGTCGAATTTTACAAAACTAGAATGGATTAAGTTAATTTAAGATATACCCAAGCAACTTTAATATGAAAAAATATATACTAGTTATCCTTATATTTTTAACTGGAATTCAGTTATTTTCTCAAGAGCAAAAACGACCCAAAGTGGGTTTGGTTTTAAGTGGTGGTGGAGCCAAAGGGTTTGCTCATATTGGTGTCTTGAAGGTTTTAGAAGAAGCGGGAATCAAAGTAGATTATATTGGTGGAACGAGCATGGGAGCCATTGTAGGCGGGTTATATGCCTCAGGTTATAATGCTGCTCAGGTAGATTCTATTTTTATAGCAACAGATTTTGATGAGTTATTGAATGATTATATTCCAAGATCATCCAAAAACTTTTATGAAAAACGAAATGATGAAGTATATGCCTTAGTATTGCCTTTTAATAAATTCAGAATTGGAATTCCTCAAGCGCTTTCAAAAGGGATTTACAATTTTAATTTACTGAGTAAATTGACACGTAATGTTAGGCATATCAGGGATTTTGATAAGCTGCCAACTCCTTTTTTATGTATTGGTTCTAATATTGAAACAGGAAAACAAGTGATTTTAAATAAAGGAAATTTAGCTCAAGCAATGTTGATTAGTGCCGCTTTTCCGTCGTTGTTCTCTCCGATAGAATTAAATGGTGATTTGTTAGTTGACGGAGGAGTTACTAATAATTATCCTATTGATGAAATAAAAGCGTTGGGTGCAGATGTGATCATTGGTGTTGATGTTCAAGATGATTTATTGAAGAAAAAAGGATTAAATGATGCAACTAAAATATTAGTGCAAATAACGAACCTTCATTCAATAGAAACAATGAAGAGCAACATAATGAAAACAGATATTTATATTAAACCAGACATTAAAGATTATGGGGTGATTTCTTTTGATGATGGAGGTGAAATTATTCAAAAAGGAGAAGAAGCCGCTTTTTCAGTTTATGAAAAATTAAAAGCTTTAGTTGGTGATGATGATAAATATGTTAAGCCTCCATTAAAGATGAATAATAATATGCTTGAGATAAAGGATATTAATTGTAATGAGTTAGATACCTATACAAGAGATTATGTTATTGGTAAATTAAGATTTAAACCAGATACAAAAATCACGTATAAGCAATTAGAAAAAGGAATTACAAATATTGATGCCACACATAATTTTAAAAGTATAGATTATTCTTTAACTCCAAATGAAAAAACTGAAAGTGGTGATGATTTGAATTTGATTTTGAAAGAAGATCCTATTAAGTCATTGTTAAAGTTTGGATTACATTACGACGGATTATTTAAAAGTGCGCTCTTGATTAATTTCACTCAAAAAAAACGATTTTTCAAGAACGATATCGCTTCTTTGGATCTGGTATTAGGAGATAATTTCAGGTATAATTTTGATTATTATGTTGAAAACGGATATAATTTTAGTGTAGGGTTTAAGTCTGAATTAAATCAATTTAATCGAAATATTACTAATGATATAAGAAATTTGAATTTTGCTACCGTTGGGGTAAATACGATCAATGTAGACTTTACTGATGTTAATAATCAATTGTATTTTCAATCCTTATTCTTACAGCAGTTTTTAGTAGGTGGTGGATTAGAATGGAAGTTTTTAAAAATAAAATCAGCTACTTTAACCAGTACGAATCCTACGATTGATAATAGTAATTATTTATCTGCCTTTGGTTATTTAAAATATGATAGTTTTGATAATAAGTTTTTCCCTAAAAAAGGATGGTACTTTTCTGGTGATGCTCATTCTTATCTTCTATCATCCGATTATACAAATGATTTTAAACCCTATACAATTTTCAAAGGAGACTTTGGAATAGCGGCAACCATTTTCAATGATTTCACTTTTACAATAAAAAATGAAGCGGGATTTTCAGTAGGGGATAGTAGTGTGGCTTTTTTTAATTTTGTATTAGGTGGTTTTGGATTTAATCCAGTAAATAATTTTAGGCCTTTTTATGGATATGACTTTTTGAGTTTTGGAGCAAATAGTTATATTAAATCAACAGGGACAATAGATTATGAGTTTTATAAAAATAATCATTTAAATTTTTCGGCAAATTTTGCTAATCTAGGTGATAAGATTTTTAAATCAACGGATAATTGGGTTTCATTACCAAAATATTCTGGGTATGCGTTAGGCTATGGTTTGGAAACGATTATTGGACCAGTGGAAATAAAACACACTTGGTCACCTCAAAACTCCAAAGGATACACTTGGGTAAGCGTTGGTTTTTTATTTTAATTAAAAATAAAGGATTATAGCTGATTTTGATACTATTTTTAATCGCAATAGTTTTGATTAATAATTGTAAGGATAATATAAAAAATACGTTTTTTTTATATTATGTAAAAAAATAATCGTTTTTATGAATCAACTCCATAAATCGTATCAGAAATAAGTGTTTTAGTGTATATAATTCAATGTTCTTAGCTAACTTTGTAATCACAAAACGGAAGGGGTGGTTTCCTTCCTATTTGATATAAATTTCATAATTTATAGTTTTTTGGTTAGTTAATAGTATAAAAACTCAGTCATTAATTTGACTGAGTTTTTATGTTTTAATATATTTGGAACAAAATTTGTATTCCTTTAATCAATTAATTAATAAAGTAAATTATGAAAAAGTTAGTACTCTTCTTAATATTGATTCCGCTTTTTAGTTTTGATTCTCGAAACGATGATGCCTTTGGCTCTGGTGAGTGGTTTAAATTTAGAATTCATTATGGTATTGTTAATGCCGGCTACGCTACTCTTGAGGTGAAAGATGCTGTTGTTGATAATAAAAAGGTTTTTCACCTTATAGGTAAAGGATACACTACAGGGATGTCGCGCTTTTTTTTCAAAGTAGATGATTTGTATGAAAGCTATATTGATAAAAATTCTGGTGTTCCTTATCAATTTGTGAGAAAAATTAACGAAGGCGGATATACTAAAGATCAACAAGGTTTTTTTAACCAATCAGGAAATAAAATTGTAGTTAAAGATTATAAAAACAAAAGTGAAAAAACTTTTGTGATTCCTGATAAAACACAAGACATTTTATCTTCTTTTTATTATCTAAGAAATCATCCTAATATTGATAAATTAAAAATTGGGGAGTCAATAGCTATTGATATGTTTTTTGATGATGAAACCACAAAATTTAAGTTAAAGTATATAGGTCGTGAAGATATTACCACTAAATTTGGAGTCGTTCCTTCAATGGTTTTTAGACCATTGGTACAATCTGGTCGTGTTTTTAAAGAGGAAGAGAGTTTGACAGTTTGGATTTCAGATGACGACAATAGATTACCTGTTCGTATAAAAGCAAGTTTAGCAGTAGGATCAATAAAAGCTGATTTGGATGAGTTTAAAGGATTAAGCAATCCATTTAAAATTAAAATGTAATGAACATTAGTGAGGATACGGGCGAAATTTTAAAAAAGATTAAGCTAAAATATGATGCCATTGATCAGCAAACGGATACTCAGCTTGAGGGTTTGCTTTGGTCAAATCCTATCACGTATTGGGACTATGTTCAAACTGATACTTTGTTGAATTTGCAAATTCAACGGACTGTTTTGCCTGATGAAATGGTCTTTATTTTATATCATCAAGTAAATGAATTAACTTTTAAAATGATTCTTTGGGAGATAACCCAAATTGCTAATGTTGTATCAATTCAAGCTGATTTTTTTATGGAAAGATTAGAAAGAATAAGTCGTTATTTTGATATGTTGACCACTTCATTTAGCATTATGGAGAAGGGAATGGGTGTTGGTCAATACATGAAATTCCGTAGTACACTAGCTCCTGCAAGCGGATTTCAAAGTACTCAATACCGTTTAATTGAGTTCGCAACCACTGATTTGATTAATCTTGTAGATTATAAATATATAAAATCCAGTAACGAAACTACTTCTGTTGAAGACATTTTTGAAAAATTATATTGGCAAGCCACTGGTAAAGACAATGAAATTGAAAAAAAATCGTTTACTTTAGAGGCATTTGAAAAAAAATATAAAACTACTTTTTTGGCTTTTATGAAAGAACATGAAAGTTGTAATATTTGGCAAAAATTCAAGAAACTTACTGTGTCTGATCAAAAATCACCTAAGCTGATTGAAGCCATGAGACATTTTGATTACACGGTCAATTATTACTTGGGGGATGCCACATTCAAAAGTAGCGATCAAATATATTGATCAAAGTGGGCAGGGCAATGGAGCAACAACAGGAGGAGTGATTGGAGGAAATATATGCATCCAAAATACCAAAAAAGAATATTTTTCCCAGATTTATGGTCTGCTGAGGAATTGGGAAATTGGGGAGAAGAAAAATAATAAAACAAAATATTAAAAAGAAATTTAAGTTTGAAGCAAATTGCATTAATTATCATCGTACTAACTAGTCTGTTTTCATGTAATAAAACAGAAAAAAAGACAAAAGAAGTTAGAAAAGTTAAAATTGTTAAAGCGGACAATTCCGATTTTGGTTTTGATTATGCGGATTATAATGTGCTTCAAGATACTGTAAAAAAAGGCGATACTTTTGGAACTATTATCGAAAAACAAAATATAGGAGATAGAAAAGTATATGATATTGTACAAAGCGTAAAAGACACTTTTGATGTGCGTGTAATTCGTCCTCATAAGGTGTACACAATGTTACGTTCCAAAGATAAAACTAAGCAACTGCAGGTCTTTGTATATCAACCAAATGCACTGAATTATTATGTTTTTGATTTTAGAGATTCAACAATTGTAGCGTATAAGAAGACAAGGCCAATAACTATTAAAAGACGTGTTATAGGAGGGGTTCTAAAAGGTTCCTTATCTGAAACGCTTGATAAAGCAGGAGTAGATGCAGGATTGGCAAGTCAAATCACAAAAATATATTCTTGGACAATTGATTTTTTTAAATTAAAAAAAGGAGATCGTTTTGGGATCGTTTTCAAAGAACGCTATATAAACGATTCGATTTACAACGGCGTTGATGAATTAGAAGGTGCTTTCTTTGAATACAAAGGCAAAATAAATTATGCCTTTCCATTTGCAAAAGATGCCGCAACAGGTAAAATTGATTATTATGATGACGAAGGAAAAACCATGAAGAATTTCTTTTTGAAAACACCTATTAAGTTTAGTCGTTTGACCTCTCGTTTTACTATGAATCGTTTTCATCCTGTTCAAAAAAGATGGAAAGCTCATAAAGGTACTGATTACGCAGCACCTACAGGAACACCTATTACTACAACTGCTTCTGGAGTAGTCGAAATGACGGGTTATACAGCAGGAAACGGAAATTATGTCAAAGTAAAACACAACGGAACATATTCAACACAATATTTGCATATGTCCAAGATATTAGTGCGTCGGGGACAGCGTGTCAATCAAGGAGATGTGATTGGCAGGGTGGGAAGTACTGGTTTAGCAACCGGCCCACATGTTTGCTATCGTTTTTGGAAAAGTGGAGTTCAAGTCGATCCGTTAAGGTTGAATTTACCCACTGGAGAACCTATGATAGGGGCTACAAAAACCCGATATCTTGAGGAGATTGAGCCTTTGAAAAGAGAATTAGATAGTATAGGTAATTTGTAAAAAGAATATTTTACAGCAATATAAATTAAAAAATGAGAATCAGTATTGAAAAATAATGATTCTCATTTTTTGTTAGATTCCTAATTAAAATGTTATTTAATATAAAAGGCTTTACTTAGTTAAAAGGAATTTCAGTATTTTTACCGCCTTTAAAAATCTTGAACTAAAAATTAAATGGCTTTAAAAACAAATAACCCAACGGAAACAGCTTCTTGGAAAAAACTCCAAAAACACTTTGAAGAAATACAAAATGTATCTATGCAAGAGATGTTTAAAGTGGATACTTCAAGAACAGATAAATTCAATATCAAATGGAATGATTTCTTGATTGATTATTCAAAAAACAATATTAATGAAGAAACAATGGCTTTATTGCAAGAATTAGCAAATGAAGTTGGATTGAAAACGGCTATTGCTGATTATTTTGGTGGCGAAATCATCAATAAAACAGAGAATAGAGCTGTACTTCATACGGCTTTAAGAGCTAAAGAATCTGAAGTTGTAAACGTAAACGGTGTAAATGTTATTCCAGAAGTTTACGAGGTAAAAGCCAAAATCAAAGCTTTTACAAACGAGGTTGTTTCAGGTACTCGCAAAGGATATACTGGAAAAGCTTTTACTGATGTAGTAAACATTGGTATTGGTGGATCAGACTTAGGGCCGGCAATGGTTGTTGAAGCGTTGCAGTTTTATAAAAATGATTTGAATGTTCATTTTGTTTCCAATGTTGATGGAGATCATGTAAATGAAATCATTAAAAAATTAAATCCAGAAACCACGCTGTTTGTAATTGTTTCAAAAACATTTACTACACAGGAAACTTTAACGAATTCAGAAACGATCCGAAAATGGTTTTTAAATTCAGCTACTCAAGAAGATGTAGCAAAGCATTTCGTTGCAGTTTCAACCAATATGCAAAAAGTAACAGAATTTGGGATCAATCCTAATAATGTTTTCCCAATGTGGGACTGGGTTGGAGGTCGTTTTTCTTTATGGAGTGCAGTAGGTTTGACTATCAGTTTGGCTGTAGGATATGATAACTATGAGCAGTTATTAAACGGAGCAAATGAAATGGATATGCATTTCAAAACAACTGATTTTGATAAAAATGCACCTGTAATCTTGGCATTATTAAGTGTTTGGTATAATAATTTCTTTGGAGCTGAGAGTGAAGCTTTGATTCCATATACACAATATTTACAAAAACTAGCACCTTATTTACAGCAAGGAACGATGGAAAGTAATGGAAAAAGTATAGGTAGAGACGGGAAGCCGGTAAATTACCAAACAGGAACCATTATTTGGGGTGAACCAGGAACTAATTCGCAACACGCTTTTTTTCAATTGATTCATCAAGGAACTAAGTTGATTCCGTCTGATTTCATTGGGTTTGTGAAACCTCTTTATGGAGACGAAAATCACCATGATAAATTGATGTCTAATTTCTTTGCGCAGACAGAAGCTTTATTGCACGGTAAAACAGCTGAACAAGTACAGGGAGAATTTGACAAGCAAGGTTTAGATGTAGCTACGGCAAGTTATTTATTGCCTTTTAAAGTGTTTACTGGTAACAAGCCAACAAATACTATTTTGATCGAAAAATTGACTCCTAAAACATTAGGTTCTATGATTGCTATGTATGAGCATAAAATCTTTGTACAAGGGATTATTTGGAATATTTTTAGTTTTGATCAATGGGGAGTGGAATTAGGAAAGCAATTAGCTAATTCTATTTTGGATGAAATCAATACTAAAACGGTTAAATCGCACGATAGTTCAACTTCGTTCTTGTTGAACTATTTCTTGAAAAACAAATAAAAAGCCAATTTAGCTTCTTTTTAAGAAGTTAAAAAAGTCATAAGCCTTAACTCGAATAGGAGTTAAGGCTTTTTTTTATGACTATTTTGTTTATATTTGTTTTAAAAAAAATATTTATTTATGTACGAGTTTATACGTGAATTTCACAAAGGGTGGGCTTATATTGCTCTTTTGTTGTTGGTTGTAGCATTTGTTAATGCAGCTATTGGATTATTAGGTAAAAAAGAATTTACCCCAAAAGACAGGAAAATTTCCATCATGGGATTAATAGGAACTCATACACAATTATTGATTGGTTTGATTTTATACTTTGTGTCACCATTAGGATTTTCTTCTCTTGGGCAAATGAGTGATAAAATGTTGCGATTAACTTCAATGGAACATCCGCTAATTAATATAATTGCAATTACGTTGATTACAATAGGCTGGTCTAAGCATAAAAAACTAATTACTAGTGAGTCAAAATTTAAAACCTTCTCAATATATTACGGACTAGGTTTATTGCTTATTTTGAGTAGAATACCATGGAATCTTTGGTTTTAAGAAAGAATAAGATGTTGTTTTTTGTGAGCTTCATTTAACTGGGTATGGTTTTTGTAAAATGTTGTTTGCAATAAAAAAATCAAAATGAGAAAATCGATAACATTATTTTTTTTAGTAGCTGTCATAGGACTTGCCACCAGCCAAAGTGCTATTGTAGAGAAGTTAAAATCTTCTTTGCAAAAAACAGCAGTTATAAAAGATACTATTAAAGTTGTTAAAGATACTGTTCACTTAGAAAAGGTAAAACTTAAGTTTTATAAGAAAGATGTAAATGCTTCTTATTATGCGGATAAATTCAATGGAAGAAAAACTGCCAGCGGAAAAAAATTTAATAATAACGACTATACTGCAGCCCATCGTAAATTTCCTTTTGGAACTAAATTAAAAGTGACCAATCAAGCCAGTGGAAAATCTATCATTGTTGAGGTTACTGATAGAGGACCGTTCTCTAGAGGTCGTGAAATTGATTTAACCAAACATGGTTTCATGGAAATTGCTAAAAATAAAGGTATTGGAGTAATGGTAGTGACAATTGAAGAAGTAATTAATTAGATTTCCCATTTAGAAAAAGGATTTTTACTTAAGTATGAATTGTAATAGCGTTTATCATTCGTTACTTCTTGTCCTAACCAGTCTGGTTTTTCAAAAAATTCATTCTCAGATGTTAGTTCGATTTCAGCCATTATTAGACCTTCATTCTCTCCATAAAATTCATCCACTTCAAAAATGTGTTTGTTCCTTTTTACTTCAAACCGTGTTTTGTCAATAATTCCCTTTTCGCATAATAACAACAATTTTTCAGCTTCGTTCACAGGAATCTCCTTTTCCCATTCAAAGCGGGACATTCCAGTTTCGTTAGAGAGGCCTTTTATGGTTAAGAATGCCTTATCTTCTTTAATACGTATTCTTACCGTTCTTTCTGGAACAGCACTTAAATAACCTTGTTTAATGCGTTTTTGAGAAAAAGATTCTTTTTTGAAATCGTCTGATAGTACTAAGTATTTGCGTTCTATTTCAATCATTGGTGGGGTGTTTTATTATTTTGAAATTGTTCCAAAAGTATCAAATAATTTTGCTTTACATTCTAATTTTAAGTCAAATTCACTTTAAATTTGTGGGATGGAAGAACCTCGACTAAATCGTAAAATTATTCACATTGATATGGATGCTTTTTTTGCATCTGTAGAACAATTGGATAATCCTGATTTAATAGGGAAAGCCATTGCTGTAGGTGGTTCAGAAAACAGGGGTGTTGTAGCTGCAGCTAGTTATGAAGCACGAAAATTTGGTGTACGTTCGGCTATCAGTGGTGTTTTGGCTAAAAAATACTGTCCTGAATTGATTTTTGTAAAACCTCGTTTTGAACGGTATAAAGAAATTTCGAATAAAATTCATGCCATCTTTAAGGATTATACAGATATGATTGAACCTTTGTCTCTTGATGAAGCGTATCTCGATGTTACACAAAACAAAAAAGGAAACCCGAGTGCAAGTATGTTAGCTGAAGAAATCAGAACCCGAATATTCAATGAAGTAGGTTTGACGGCTTCAGCGGGTATTTCCGTTAATAAATTTGTTGCCAAAATAGCCAGTGATTTTAATAAGCCCAATGGACAAAAAACAGTCCATCCTGATGATGTTGAAGCTTTTTTAGAGGTATTGCCCATTCGTAAATTTTATGGAGTAGGAAAGGTTACTACGGAGAAAATGTATCAATTAGGTATTTTTACAGGAACCGACTTGAAGTTAAAATCTTTAGAATTCCTTGAAAATCATTTTGGTAAATCAGGAACCTATTACTATTATGTGGTGCGTGGTATTCATAATAGTGAAGTGAAGTCTAATCGAATTTCAAAATCTGTTGCGGCTGAACATACTTTTGAAACAAATCTTTCTTCAGAGGTTTTTATGCTGGAACAGTTAGAGACTATTGCTAGTTCTCTAGAACGTCGGTTAAAAAAGAAAAATGTTTCAGGAAAAACAGTTACTCTCAAAATTAAATACAGCGATTTCACACAACAAACCAGAAGTAAAACTTTGCCTTATTTTATTGCGGACAAAGGATTGATTCTGGAAGCGGTTAAAGAGTTATTGTATCAAGAACGAATGAAGGACTCCGTTCGTCTATTGGGAATTTCGATGAGCAATCTCAATACCGAAGTCAAAAAAGCAGTAGTGGCAGTGCAATTGAAATTCGATTTCTAGTTTTAACCGCAAAGGGCGCTAAGGTTTTCGCAAAGGACGGAAAGTTTTTTCAACGCTTAGGCACTAAGTCGCAAAGTGTGTTTTTAAAATTTCTTTAATTTCTAAAATCAGTGTTCCAAAATTTAGTTGATGTACTTAACAAAAGAACCCCTTCCGGCAAGGAAGGGGTTCTGGGTATTTTATAAATGTCTAAAATAGGTGTTCCAAAAATATTACAAAGTAATAACCGCAAACAATATCCACATAGTCTCCCTCTCCTAAGGAGAGGACCAGAGAGAGGATGTTTAGTCTTTGCTAGCTAGTTTTGAAAGCAATCTCAAAAACTCGATATACAACCATACCAGTGTAATCATTAGACCCATAGCGCCGAACCATTCCATATATTTAGGCATTTTTTCTTGAACTCCTTTTTCGATTCTATCAAAATCTAAGAAAATATTCAAAGCAGCAATGATAATTACAAATACGCTGATACCAATACTCATCATAGAGTTTCCATAATGTACAGGTTGAAAACTGGTAAACATCGAGAATAACCAAGAGATAAGATAGTATGTAGCGATAGCAAATGTTGCCGCAATGACTACTGATTTAAATTGCTCTGTCACTTTTACAATTTTGAATTTGTATAAGCCTAAACAAACTAGAAAGGTTGCAAATGTAGCGCCAACTGCCTGAATCACAATTCCAGGATATTTTGCCTCAAAAATGGCTGATATTCCACCAATAAATAAACCTTCGAATAAGGCGTATCCAGGTGCTAAATAACCAGAGTATTGAGGTTTGAATGCTGCAACAACTACTAGAACTAGTCCAACGATTGCCCCGCCAATGGCAGGTAAAATAGGATTCATTCCGTTGAAGGCCATCCACCAGATCACCATGGCTGAAGCGGTTAAAAGTAAAAATAATAGCGCCGTTTTATTAATTGTCCCTGAAAGGGTCATTTGTTGATCGTAACCAATAACGGTTGCTTGATGTACTTGTTCAGTTCTTGTAGTAGCTGAAAAAGATTTATTGTTTAAAAACGGATTTTTTGATTTAAAATTCAT
>NZ_JBAWDL010000163.1:0-5328 GCF_049590715.1 Flavobacterium sp. | reverse complement strand
TCAATATCAAAAAGACATACCTTCCTAAAATAATCATCGGAATACTATCACTCAAAATATCTTGAACAGCCTTTAATTGAATCACAACTTCAAAAACTACTATAATTGCCACGGTAACAATCAGTAAGAAAGACAAAAATAACGACATACCAAGTGCAACTAAATATTGCTGAAAGAAACCTCTTTTGACCAAGACATGAGATGATTTTTCAAATCCACCTAAAATTGCATTCAACCCATTGGCCTGCAAAAAAATAGACAAAATAAAACCCGTTGACAACAAACCAGAATGACTATTCGTCAAAATATCATTAATAATACTTTCGATAGCTGAATACGTGTTTGGCGGAACACCATCGGCCACAAATTTTAAAAAATCTTGTTGAAATCCTTCAATAGGAATATAAGGAATCAAGTTCAAAATAAACAACGCAAAAGGAAACAATGCCATAAAAAAACTAAAAGCAATAGAACCTGCTCGATTTGAAAAAGCACTCTCTGTCAGTCCCAAACCATATAATTCTAACAAATCATAAAGGCTTAGCCCTTCTAACTTTGGAAGTTTTATTTTTTTTAATCCCTTAACTAAATTTCGAAGTAAAGGAATTCGATTGAATATTTCTTCAATTTCTGCTGACATTAATGATATAATTTATTCTAGAGTTAGTTCTAAAATGCTTTTAAACTTAAATCCATATTATAAATAGA
Source organism: Flavobacterium sp. (assembly GCF_049590715.1). Lineage (GTDB taxonomy): Bacteria > Bacteroidota > Bacteroidia > Flavobacteriales > Flavobacteriaceae > Flavobacterium. The sequence goes on along the minus strand of NZ_JBAWDL010000163.1, from coordinate 4,620 downwards.
ATGCGTTAAAGCACCTGATGAAATATAATCAACCCCACAATCCGCATATTTCCTAATCGTATCTTCATTGATATTTCCTGATGATTCAGTCAAACATTTGTCGCCAATGAATTTTACCGCTTCCTTTGTCATTTCATAATCAAAGTTATCAAGCAAAATACGATAAACCCCACCACTCGCTACAATTTCTTTCACTTCGGCTAAGTCTCGAGCTTCAACAATAATTTTCAAATCACGATTTTCAGCCTTCAAATATTCTTTGGTTTTAGCAATTGCTAAACTAATTCCGCCAGCAAAATCAATATGATTGTCCTTTAACATCACCATATCATATAAAGCAAAACGATGATTTTCACCTCCCCCTATTTTCACAGCCCATTTTTCGGCTACTCTAAAACTTGGCGTCGTTTTACGTGTGTCTAATATTTTAGTTTTCGTTCCCGCTAATAACTGCACATAACTATTAGTTTTTGTCGCAATTGCAGACATTCTTTGCATCGAATTCAATACCAAACGTTCTGCTTTCAAGATAGATTGTGAACTTCCTGAAACATGAAAAACTACATCACCAAACTTCACAACAGCACCATCTTCAATAAAAGTTTCTATTTTCAAACGAGGATCTACATATTCAAACACCATTTTAGCCAAAGCCACACCAGCAATAATCCCGTTGTCTTTCACTAACAATTTTGCTTTTCCTTTCGCATCAGCAGGAATACAAGCCAGCGAACTATGGTCACCATCACCTACATCCTCACGGATCGCATTAGCAATTAAAATCTGTAACTCGTCTTGAAATTGTGATTCACTAATCATTTGTAAAGAAATTTAATATAAGGCTAAATTAGAATATTTTTATGGATAAGAAAATTAGTTCCAATTTGTTTATCATTTTTTATCAACCTTAAAGACCAAATCACATAACAACCAAAATCATTTTTTGGACGTGCCATTAAGATAAGAGATTTTTGAATGAAGATTTGCCGTTAGTAAATAAAAAAAAATCTGATTATAAGCGGTTAAGCTAATTGAAATCAAAAATCGTTAATCAAAAATCTTAACTGATTTTATAACTTAATCATTAACTTAATGACATTGGCTCCTATCACTCACGCAAATATCGTTTCAAAAAACTTTATCTACTTTTCGAATACATAATTCTTACATATTCCTTAAAAAGAAACCAAAGCTTTTTTAATTCCATCAAACAACTTTACTTTTACAAAATTTAAATTTCAATTTAAACAATATGCATCAACTCGAACACTGGGACATCCTTTTAAGCAATAAAGTAGCCAAAAAAGACTTTATCCAAATCCTTTTGGATAAAAAAGCGACAGGACAATTAGATGTTTTTAATACAAAAAAAGGAATTCTTTTCTCGGATTTGGCCATCGAAAAATTCATCGAAAAAGAATACCAATACGATAGCGTTGAAGCAGCTCCAGAAACGCACCGAAAACTGCGCACTTTTTCATCAGGAGAACGCAAAAAAGCGTTTCTGAAATATTGCATCAACCAACAGCCTGATTTTATTATACTTGATAATCCATTAGATCATTTAGATCACAATTCCCGCAAAGAATTAGTCATTCAATTAGAAGTCCTAGCACAAAAAATCACACTAATCCAACTCATCAATCGTTCTGCTGATTTGTTAGCTTTCATTAAAAACAAAAGACAGATTTTAAACAACAATTTTGGTTTAGAACCACTAAAACCAAAAGAAAAAACAACAAATATTTTTGAAAACAAGTCGATTCCAAACCCAATTGATCCTATCACTTGCCACGAAAATATTTTAATCCAAATGAATAATTTATCCGTTAGTTATGACGAAAGACCTATTCTCAACAACATCAACTGGACTGTTAAAAAAGGAGAATTCTGGCAATTAATTGGTCCAAATGGTTCTGGAAAAAGCACAATTCTTTCCTTAATCTCAGGGGATAATTCCAAAGGTTATGGTCAGGATCTATATCTCTTTGGTCACAAAAAAGGAAGTGGCGAAAGCATTTGGGACATCAAGAAGAACATTGGACAATACGCCACTGCTATGACAGATTTGTTTCAAAAAAAACAAACCGTAGAGCAAATGATTCTTTCAGGTTTCTTTGATTCTGTAGGGCTTTATACACAACCGTCTACCTTACAGCTAAAAAAAGCTGATGAATGGTTTGAATTCCTAAATATGACATCGCTCAAGAAAAAATCATTCCTCGACCTTTCCATAGGGCAACAACGAGTAATTATGATTGTTCGCGCCGTACTCAAGCACCCACCTTTATTAATCCTAGACGAACCTACCGAAGGTCTCGATGATGAAAATGTAGCGTTAGTAACCCAACTCATCTCACACTTAGCACAAGAAACAGATATTGCAATACTATTTGTTTCCCATCGTATCGAAAAACTTTTGGCGCCAAATGCTGTTTACAAACTAACCCCGAATGAATCTGGTTCGGTAGGTCAAATTATTACTTAGACTTAAACACATAGATCAATAAGAAAGCACTAAGAGCTCTAAGATTTTTTATATTTCTTTAATTTCTCCAATCTGTGTTCCTTTTTTTTTAGCAAAGTTTATCAAGAACGGCTTACCTTTTAAGTTTATTTAGCTTAATCTTGAAAAAATCTTTATAGTTCTTAAAAAAAGTTGTCGCACTTTACGGTTAAACCTTTTGAACTAGTTTTCTATCTTTGTTTTTTTGAATCCTTACTTATGAACATCAAACTCATTGCCATTGGCAAAACCGATAATAAAGCATTACAAACTTTAATTGACGACTACACCAAGCGTTTGTCTTTTTACATCAAATTTGATTTGGAAATCATTCCCGATATCAAAAACGTCAAAAACTTATCTGAAAGCCAACAAAAAGAAAAAGAAGGTGAACTTATTTTATCAAAAATCACCCCTACTGACCAACTTATTTTACTAGACGAAAACGGTAAAAACTTTTCAAGCGTAGGTTTTTCAGAAGAATTGCAGAAAAAAATGAATTCAGGAATCAAGACTTTAGTCTTTGTCATTGGTGGACCTTATGGTTTTTCGGATACGGTTTATGCCAAAGCGAAAGGAAAGATTTCGTTATCTTTAATGACTTTTTCACACCAAATGGTGCGTTTGTTTTTTATTGAACAATTGTATCGTGGGTTTACAATTTTAAGAAACGAACCTTATCATCATCAGTAATTTGATTTGTTTTTTGAATTTAAGAACACCTCTTTTATATAATTTTTAAAAAAAACAGGACTTTATCAATATTTGATCTCATTTATTGGATTAAAAAACAATCTTTTGGTATCTTGTCCCTAATTATAATAGGGATAAACCATGGATATTAATAAAATCACAAATTTACTTACTGAAAAACTAACCATTTGGGTCGAAGCAATAATAAAACTATTACCCAACATTGCATTAGCTGCAATCGTGATGGTAATTGGGTTTTATATTGCAAAATTCATTCAAAAAATAGCTGGCAAACTAATTTCGAAAGTTTCAAATAATGTCACTTTAAATCATCTATTCAGTTCTATAATTTATTTTATTTTTTTGGGAATTGTCATTTTTACAGTTCTAAGTATACTCCAATTAGATAAAGCAGTTACCTCTATTTTAGCTGGAGCTGGAATATTAGGATTAGCTTTGGCTTTTGCTTTCCAAGACATTGCATCCAATTTTATGTCTGGAATTTTTATTTCGTTTCGTAAACCTCTAAAAGTGGGTGATATTGTTCAAATAAAAGACTACATGGGAAAAGTAAAAGAAGTGAATCTTCGAGATACTGTAGTAGAAACTTTTCAAGGAAAAACAGTAATTATTCCTAACAAAGAAGTCTTTCAAAACCCCATTGAAAACTATACTTTTCTACAAAAACGGCGTTTTGATTTAAGCATTGGTGTTTCCTATGGCGACGATTTAGAAAAAGTTCGTCAGGTAACAATAGATGCTGTAAGCCCTATTGAGGAACTTTCAAAAGAGGATAAAATCAATGTTTATTTTGTAGAATTTGGAGATAGCTCTATAAACTTATCCGTTAGAATGTGGATTAACACTCCTGAACAATCCGTTTATAATAAAGTAGGTAGCGAAGCTATTATTCGAATTAAAAAAGCGTATGATGCTAATGATATTATGATTCCGTTCCCAATTCGTACTTTGGATTTTGGCATCAAAGGAGGAACAACCTTGAATGAAATGCCTATTCAGATGGCTGATTTTAAGGCGTGAAAATCATTGCAATGTATTTTTTTAAAACAGTAATAAACTAAAATATCTCATTATTATTTATTCATTTTCTCGAATAATCTAACCGCTTCAACAGCTTCCTTCACATCATGCACCCTCAATATTTTGGAACCTTTGGATAATGCTATCGTATTTAAAACGGTTGTCCCGTTTAATACTTCTGCAGCACTGGTTTTTAATACTTTATAAATCATCGATTTTCTTGAAACACCTGCTAAAAGAGGCAAATCAAGAATTTCAAACAATTCTAATTTTTGCAAAACTTCATAATTTTGTTCCAATGTTTTAGCAAAACCAAAACCGGGATCAATAATTAAATCATTAATCCCAAAACTTCGAGCCATACTTACACGTTCAGAGAA
>NZ_JBAWDL010000162.1:0-7235 GCF_049590715.1 Flavobacterium sp. | reverse complement strand
GAAGAGGTCTTTTATATTTCAACCTAATCTGTGAGGGGATATAATCACCCTTTTAAACATAGGTTTTGTTCGCAAATACAAGTTCGCAACTCTTTGTCAAAGTCCGATCATTTTCTTCAAATCTGTTGCTAATATAATAAAAAATCATGTAGATTTTAAAATAGTGTATTAAATAGAGGTGTTTCATTGATAGAGCGGTTTAGTTATCCTCATCATCAATCATGTTTGATTTTGAATAGCCTCTCCATTTTTCAATACAATCTTGAAAATCTTTAGGTAGTTCAGTATCAAACCTCATGTGTTATTTTGTATTAGGATGAACAAACCCTAAAGTTTTAGCGTGTAAAGCTTGTCTTGGTAATACTTTAAAACAGTTGTCTATAAACTGCTTGTATTTAGTAAACGTAGTTCCTTTTAAGATCAAATGACCGCCGTAACGTTCGTCATTAAATAAAGGATGTCCTATATGTTTCATATGAGCTCTAATTTGATGGGTGCGTCCTGTTTCAAGTTGACACGAAATCAAAGTAACATATCCAAAACGTTCCAAAACTTTGTAATGTGTTATGGCAGGTTTTCCTATTTCTGGATCTGCAAAAACAGCCATTTGCATACGATCTTTTAAGTGGCGGGCTAAGTTTCCTTCAATCGTTCCGCTTTCATCTGCTACATTTCCCCAAACCAAAGCCACATATTCTCTTTCAGTAGTTTTGGCTTCAAATTGCTTTGCTAAATGCGTCATCGCCGCTTCTGTCTTTGCAATTACTAATAAACCCGAAGTATCTTTGTCAATACGATGTACTAATCCTGGACGTTCGCTACTATTCATTGGTAGGTTTTCAAAATGAAAAGCTAAGGCGTTTACGAGCGTTCCAGTATAATTTCCATGACCAGGATGTACCACAAGACCTGGTTCTTTATTAACGAGTAACAAAGCGTTATCTTCATAGACAATATTCAATGGAATATTTTCAGGCAATACATGATTCTCAAAGGGTGGATGAGATAACATAACCGTTACAACATCAAAGGGTTTAACCTTATAATTGGACTTTACTGTGATTTCATTGACAAAAATATTTCCGCCAATCGCTGCATTTTGAATCTTATTACGAGTTGCATTAGGGATTAAACCCATCAAATATTTATCAATTCGCAACAAAGTTTGTCCTTTTGGAACTTCAAATCTATGGTGTTCGAATAATTCTTCATCTAAGTCAACTGACTCTATATTATTGTTCATTTGGCATTTCATCAGTTGGAGTAGCAAGGCTATCCGTTTCTATACTCTCTTCATAACTCGCTTTACCATCTCCTAAAACCAAATCAATTTTAGAACCTTTCAAGACTTTATCTCCAGGTTTTACATTACGTCCTTTAAAACGCATTTCTAATACCATATCTTTTGCTAAATTTGGAATATAGGTAATTATCCCCTCTTCAAGTCCTAAAGCTTTCAAAGTAGGAATAGCTTCACGATAGGTTTTATCAACTAAATCAGGGATTTTAATGGATGAAAAACCCGAAGCATTAATTTTAATGTATACTTTGCGTCCCACTTTTACTTTAGCACCAGGCAATGGATCTTGTTGAACCACAGAGTGTTTAGGGTAGCCACTTCTATAGTCCACACTGTCTAACAGTACGTATGCTAAATCCAATTCGTCTAATTTCTCTTCTACTTGCTCTTCCGTTAATTTACTTAAATCAGGAACAGTAATCTCATTTCCGTGATCCGTTGTAAAGGTTAACCAATGTGTTAACAAATATCCTAAAACGCCTATAAACACGGCAGCTAGTAAAACTTGAGTAAAAAACACTCGACTCGTAAGGTATTTACGTAAACTCATAATTTATTTTTAATATGTGACAAAGATAAAGCTATTTCGTTCCAAAAAAAATGATAATTTTGTTTATTGTTTTTTAGAGCTATTTAGCTTCGCTGAATCTCCGATGTCCCGCTATTCGTTACAATTTTTATGTTAGTACAGAAAAGACTTATATAAAAGATTTCTTTTTCAAACGAAGTTCATGGAACTCCGATGGAACTATAAGTAGTGTGAAGTAATTAGGGCATTTGATTTCAAAACAATAGTACTCAATTCAATAAATATAAATAGTAAACAACAATAAATGAAAAATATTGCCATCATCATGGGTGGGTATTCAAGTGAATACAAAATCTCATTAATTAGCGGAAACGTAGTTTTTCAAAATTTAGATAAAAACAAGTACAATGCCTACCGTATCCATATTTTTAAAGAAAAATGGGTTTACGTCGACGCAAATGATATTGAATATCCAATTGATAAAAATGATTTCTCAGTAGTTCTTGATGGAAATCGAGTTCATTTTGACTGTGTATTTAATGCAATACACGGTACACCTGGAGAAGATGGGTTAATGCAAGCTTATTTTCAATTACTTGCTATCCCACAAACTGCTTGTGATTATTATCAAGCTGCATTGACATTTAACAAAAGAGATTTGCTATCCGTTTTAAAACCATACGGGATTAAAACCGCGATTTCTTATTATTTGAATCAAGGAGATGCAATCAATATTGAGGAAATCATTGTCAAAGTAGGCTTGCCATGTTTCGTTAAACCTAATAAAGCTGGTTCGAGTTTTGGAATTTCAAAAGTAAAAACCGCATCCGAATTACCCAAAGCAATTGAAATAGCCTACAAAGAAGACAATGAAATCATTATTGAAAGTTTCCTTGATGGTACAGAGGTTTCAGTCGGAGTTATTAATTATAAAGGACAAACCACCGTATTGCCTATTACTGAAATCGTATCTGAGAATGACTTCTTTGACTATGAAGCAAAATACCTAGGGCAATCACAGGAAATTACACCTGCTCGCCTCTCTGACGAAATGACTCAAAAAGTAGGTGCTATTGCTAAGCGTGCTTACGAAGTGTTGAAAATGAAGGGATTTTCTCGTTCTGAGTTTATTATTGTAAATGACGAACCACACATGCTTGAAATGAATACGATTCCAGGTTTAACCACAGAAAGTTTGTTGCCGCAACAAGCTGCAGTAGCTGGAATTACATTGGCAGATTTGTTTTCCAATGCGATTGAATTAAGTCTTGAAAACTAAATCTTTATGAAAGAAATTTTTGAATGGGATAGGTTGTTGTTTAATGACTTACCTAAAAGTTTTATTTTAGAAGTCATATTCCGTTCAACTGTAATGTTCTTTATTTTGCTATTGACGATAAAATTAGCTGGGAAACGAGGGGTCAAACAGTTATCAATTTTTGAAACTGTAATTATTATTGCTTTAGGTTCTGCAGCAGGTGATCCTATGTTTTATGAAGATGTAGGTATTATACCCGCAGCTATAGTATTTTTGGTAGTTATTATACTTTATCGATTTGTTACATGGCTTACCGCAAAAAATAAAAAATTTGAGGAATTAATTGAGGGAAAAGTAGAGTGTCTTATTAAAGAAGGGAGATTCTCTATCACTTCATTTAAAAAAGAAACTTTGGCGCAAGATGAATTTTTTGCCGAACTCAGAGTTAAGTCTATTGAACATTTGGGACAAGTAAAGAATGCTTTTTTAGAAACTAGTGGAGAATTAAGTGTGTTTTATTACGAGGATAAAGAAGTTCAGTATGGTCTGCCTATTTTGCCTTCCTTATTTCAAAAAAAGAGTAAAACAATTCCAGCTGCAGGGCTGTATGCATGTACTTTTTGTGGACATACTGAAAATCAAATGCCTGGAATAGCAAAGTGTAACGTTTGTGAAAAAGACGAATGGGTTGAAGCTATTAGAACCTTTAGAATTGGATAATTAAAAAAGTTAACCTCACATTTATTTTTCATCAAATTATTTTAAAAACGAATACGTTATGAATAAAAACAGAATTGAAGCCTTTAGCGATGGTGTTTTAGCTATAATCATTACTATTATGATTATCGAAATAAGAGCGCCACATGAAAGTAGTTTTGAAGCTTTAGAGCCTCTAATTCCGGTGTTTTTGAGTTATATTTTAAGTTTTACATATGTAGGGATTTACTGGAATAACCATCATCATATGTTTCAATCTATAAAATCAGTAAATGGTGCGGTATTGTGGTTAAATATGCATTTATTGTTTTGGTTGTCGCTAATCCCTTTTGTTACTAGCTGGATTGGAGAACAACATTTTTCAGCTGTTCCCATGAGTATTTATGGTTTTGTTTTGATGATGAGTGCTATCGCTTATTTTACCTTGCAAAATAAATTGATTCATTTACAGGGTAAGGAATCCATTTTGAAAAACGCCATCAAGGACGATAAAAAAGGAAAGATTTCATTACTGTTTTATTTTTTGGCTATTCCATTGGCCTTTATTTCTCCATGGATATCGGGAATGTTTTATATTGCTGTTGCTGTATTATGGATTGTTCCTGATAAAAGAATTGAAAATTTAATTGAATAATACATTTGCCTTAAAATAAGGTAATGTAGTCAAAAATGGTTGGAGATTTTTCATTTCATATAGATGATATTCTTATATCAAATCGAAGAATAAATTGACTCTGTGAGGAACAATCACTTATCCAGTTCTTAAAACAAATTTATTATCAGAGATTAGTATTGGTTTGTTGTTTTTTATGGAATAGGTTAATTTATATCAGTATACAGGTTTTGTTTGTTTATATTGATTTAATTGTTTGTGATTTTATATTTAAAAGTTTTGGAATTATGAATTCAAGTAAATATATTTTCTCCAATAATTGTGTTTTTTGAATAGGTATCAGTTTGAAAAATTGTTAAAAAGTACAATAGTAACATTCCTAGTGAGTATAAAAAAAATACTTAATTATTGCAACTATTGAGTATGTTTGTATTTCTGTATTTGTTTCTATTTTATGAGGACTCTGATTTAGTTTTGTTTAGTTTTAAAACTATTTTAATTTTATCTTTGCCAAAAATAGGTACTTAAATTTTCGCCTTTTTTAAATCTAAAGTTATTAAATGAAAAATTTCAAACGCTTTCTAAAGTATTTAATCCCGCATAAAAGGAATTTTGTTATTAGTATTATTTTCAATGTTTTATATGCATTATTTTCAGCAATTTCAATGCTTTCGCTTTTTCCTTTAATGAAAGTTTTGTTTTCAGATGGAGAAAAAGTACATGTAAAACCAGTATATGAAGGGATTAAAAGTATCGATAAAAGATATTTAGAAGAGTCATTGAATTATTTTATTACACACAATACTGAGACTAAAGGAGCCTTAAGCACTTTGATTTGGATGGTGGTTTTTGTTCTGACAACTTTTTTACTAAAAAATCTTTTCAATTTCATTTCGATAGTTTATATGACTTATTTGAATAATGGAATTTTGAAAGATTTAAGAAATGATGTGTACCAAAAAGTAATAGGGTTGCCAGTATCTTTTTTTTCGAACGAAAGAAAAGGAGATTTGATTTCTAGAATGACATCGGATATTAATACGATCAAAGGAGCTTTTATGAGTGTGTTAATGATGGTTAGTGAACCACTTACAATTGTATTCACTATGGCATCTATGTTTATTATTAGTTGGAAATTAACTATTTTCGTATTTCTTTTCTTGCCTATCTCTGGGTTTTTGATTTCAAAAATGAGTAAATCTATCAAAAGTCAATCAGGGGATATTTTTTCTCTTGAAGGACATTTATTATCAGATATTGAAGAGACTTTAGGTGGAATTAAAGTGATTAAAAACTTTACATCTGAAAATTTCTTCAAACGAAGGTATTATAATTCTACAGAACATATCAATAACTTGAATAATAAAATGGGAGCTCGTATGAGTCTGGCAGGACCTATGAGTGAGTTTTTAGGGATTTTTGTCATATCAATTTTATTAGTATATGGAGGATCATTAGTATTAATTGATGGTTCAATGAGTGGAAGTGCTTTTATTGCTTATATGGGATTAGCGTATCAAATTCTAACTCCGGCCAAATCGATTACTAAAGCAAATCAAGCTTTATTAGGTGGAAATGCAGCTTATGAACGAGTTGCTTTTATTTTAGACGCAACTAATCCCTTACAAGATAATCCTGATGCTATAGAAATTACTGAGTTTAAAAGTGAAATTAAATTTACGAATGTTTCCTTTAAATACGATAATGAATACGTACTACGTGATTTTAATCTAACAGTGCCAAAAGGTAAACGAGTGGCATTAGTAGGAGAATCGGGTAGTGGAAAATCTACTTTGGCTAATTTGGTAACAAGATTGTACGATGTCACAGAAGGTAGTATTACATTTGATGGTGTAAATATTAAGGATGTAAAAGCAAAATCATTACGAAAACAAATGGGAATTGTAGCTCAGGATTCCATCTTGTTTAACGATACTATTGCAAAAAATATTTCGTTGAGTATTGATGAACCTAGTATGGATGCGATTATTAGTGCTGCTAAAATAGCGAATGCACATAATTTTATTTCGGAATTTCCAGAGCAGTACAACAGTCCAGTAGGTGATGGTGGCGGAATGTTATCTGGAGGACAGCGTCAGCGTGTGGCTATTGCAAGAGCAGTGATGAAAAACCCACCGATTATGATATTGGATGAAGCGACTTCAGCGCTAGATACTGAATCTGAAAAATTAGTACAAGTAGGTTTAGAAAACATGATGGAAAATAGAACTTCTATTGTGATTGCGCACCGATTATCAACGATTCAAAATGCTGATTTAATTGTAGTAATGAAAAAAGGTAGAATTGTGGAGCAAGGTTCACATGAAGAGTTAATCAAGATGAATGGAAATTATGCCAATTTGGTTAATTTGCAGACGTTGGAGGTTTTGTAGATTTGACTTTTTTGTGTATAAATGATTTTGCTGTTTTTTGGGAATTTTGTTTTTGTAATAATTAATTATATGTTCCATATCTTGAATCAATAATTCTAGAAAATTATATTCTACATCGTAAATATTTAAGGATAGTTTCTACTATCCTTATTTTCGTTCTACCATTTTTAGTGTGAGTTTGTAGTAAAAATAAAAAAGACAACACGGATTTTCACGAAATAAATATGGGTTTTAATTACATTTGAATACAATTAGAACATTGAAATTTGTGTTAATTCATGTAATTCTATCTAACTTTTTGGCTCTTCGCCAAAATTAGTGAAAAACCAAATTAGGTTATTTGGAGATGAAAATTAAACCATAACTAAAAACTGATTTTTAAAGGATATTTCTTGATAAAGACAAAATCTATTCAACAATTATTA
>NZ_JBAWDL010000161.1:0-25091 GCF_049590715.1 Flavobacterium sp. | reverse complement strand
GGAAAATCATTTACGCTTTACCCTGATTTTATGACAGAAGGTATTGCGGATGTTTCTAATTATAATGATGGTTTGCGTGGTGGTCGTGTGCGTGTGCGTGCGAAAATTGCTCAGCTTGATAAAAATACTTTGGTAATTACTCAAATTCCATTTTCTACTAATACTACCACGCTTATTGATAGTATATTGAAAGCGAATGATAAAGGGAAAATCAAAATCAAAAAAATTGAAGACAACACCGCTGCAGATGTTGAAATCTTAATACATCTTTATCCTGGAGTTTCTCCAGATAAAACCATTGATGCACTGTTTGCTTTTACGGCATGTGAAACTTCGGTGGCGCCACTAGGTTGTGTGATTGAAGACAATAAACCGTTGTTTATTGGAGTATCTGAAATGCTGAAAATTTCGACTCATAGAACTGTAGATTTGTTGAAAAAGGAGCTTGAAATTCAATTGGATGAATTAGAAAACAAATGGCATTTTTCAACCCTCGAAAAAATATTCATTCGAGAAGAAATGTATATTGATTTCAAATTGTATTCTGATAAGGAGAATTTATTTCAGTACATGTATAAGCGATTTGAGCCTTTTATGGAAAGTTTTGTGCGTGATATTAATGATGATGATTTGCAAAAGTTAACGCAGATCCCTATGATTCGTATTACCCGTTTTGATTCGGATAAAGCAGATGATGTTTTGGCCAAATTAGAAGCTGAAATGGAACAAGTAAAACATGATTTAGAACACCTAACGGATTTTGCAATTGCTTATTTTGTTAAACTAAAAGAGAAATACGGAAAAGGTCGTGAACGTAAAACGGAGCTTCGTGTTTTTGATGATATCGAAGCTACTAAAGTTATTTTACGTAATACAAAACTATATGTTAATAAGGAAGAAGGATTTGTTGGAACAAGTTTGAAGCGTGACGAATATGTAACGGACTGTTCTGATATTGATGATGTGATTGTTTTCTTGCGAGATGGTAGTATGATGATTACTAAAGTAGATGCAAAAACTTTTATTGGAAAAGATATTATTCATGTTTCTATTTTTGATAAAAGTGATAAACGTACGATTTACAATATTATTTATCGAGATGGGAAATCAGGTCCGTCGTATATCAAGCGTTTTAATGTTACTGCTGTTACTAGAGACAAATTATATGATTTGACTAATGGTACCAAAGGTTCTCAGATATTGTATTTTACACATAATCCAAATGGTGAGGCTGAGGTAATTACGATTATTTTACGTCAAGTAGGAACGATAAAAAAATTAAAATACGATCTCGATTTTGCCAAAATGGCAATCAAAGGACGTTCAAGTAAAGGAAATATTGCCAGTAAGTATCCGATCAAGAAAATCGAAATCAAAGAGAAAGGGATTTCAACCTTACTGCCTAGAAAGGTTTGGTTTGATGATACTGTTCAGCGTTTGAATGTAGATGCAAGAGGAGAATTGCTTGGTGAATTTAGACCAAGTGATAAAATTTTGATTATCCAACAATCGGGAAAAATCAAAGTGATTACGCCTGAATTGTCTACTCATTTTGACGAAGATATGATTGTATTAGAGAAATGGATTCCCAAAAAACCAATTTCGGCAATTTATTTCGATGGTGAAAAAGAACGTTACTATTTAAAACGCTTCTTGGTGGAAACTGAAAATAAGGAAGAACTCATTATCACTGAACATCCTAATTCAAGACTAGAAATTGTTTCAACGGATTATCGCCCAGTCGCCGAATTGGTTTTTCCAAAAATCAAAGGAGTTCAAAAAGATAGTATTACGATTGATGTGGAGGCCTTTATAGCTATAAAAGGTTTTAAAGCATTAGGAAATCAATTGACTACAGATAAGTTAAAGCAAGTAAATTTATTAGAATCTTTGCCATATGAAGCACCTGTAGAAGAAGTACCTGAAAAGAAGGTAAGTTCAGATGAGGATGATGATGCAGATGTGCAATTAGATGATGATGGTCAGGTTGTGCTTTTCTAAATAAAATATATATAATTAAAAGATAAAGGCTGTCTCGTGGTAGACAGCCTTTTTATTATAATATAGATCTTTACAAAAAAACCTCAAAGTAAGCTGAACTTTGAGGTTTTAGTGTCTCTCTAGAATTGGTTTCTAGTGATTATATATTTTTTTATTGATTCAAATTACGTAATTGTGCTAATTTCTCTTTCCAAATGTCAAGGTTTTCTTTGTGAATGGCAATGTTTTTGCGAACTTCTAATACAATGGAATTTTCTTTTTTAGCATTTTTTGTATTGGCAAAAAACTGAATGTTGTTTTCTAATTGGAAGATTTCATTTTGTAATTCGTCAATCTTTCTAATGATAAAAATTTTCTCATTTTCTATTTTTCGAGTATCATTATTTTCAGATAAACTATCAATTCGATTAGCAAAACGCATCAAGTCACCTTCTTTTTTACTTAGACTTAACTTGTCAAAAAGAGCATCTAGAATTTTATTGAATTTCCCTTCAATATGTCTTCTTTGAAAAGGGACTTTTCCAAAGCTTTTCCAAGTTTCGATATGTGCTTTTATGGCATCTAAATCGGTTTTATGGTCACCAACTAATTGGAACTCTCGAATGGTCTCTAAGTAGGCTTTCTTTTTATCAAAAGCTTCGACTTCTTCACCATTTTCTTCGTTTTTAACCTCTTTTAAGCGGTCAAAATAATGATTGCAAGCCGCTTTGAATTCTTTCCAAACTTTATCAGAATACTTTCTTGGAACATGACCAATTTGTTTCCATTCGTCCTGAATTTTCTTCATTATAGGAGTGGTAGCTGCAAAATCAGTACTTTCTTGTAATTCAATAGCTTTAGCTACTAATGCATTTTTTTTGACTAAATTATCATTTTGGTCTTTTTTTATTTCTTTATAAAAAGAGTTTTTAAAGGAATTGAAGTTTCTAACCGCTGTTTTGAATGCAGCCCACGTTTCTTCATTGACATCCAATGGTACTTTTCCAGCGTTAAAGAAAGCAGTTCTTAATGTTTCTACTTTTTCAATTTGTTGCAACCATTGTGAGTGACTGTTTACTTTAATAGTTCCTAGATTTTCAATATCAGCAATAATTGCCTTTTTGTTTTCTAGATTAACCACTTCATTTTCTCTTTGTTTTTCAAACAAAACTTCTCTTTTGTCGTGGATTTGTTTGGTGAAATCACTAAACTGATTCCAAATCAGATCACGATTCTCTCTTGAAACTGGACCAATGTCTTCTTTCCAAATACGGTGTAAATCTTGCAATTCTCTGAACGCTTTGTTAATGTCTTCTTCGTTAACAAGTTCCGCTACGCGCTCGATAATTTTTTGTTTTTGTTCTAAATTGTGTTTGAAATCTAGATCGCGAGCTTCTCTATCTAAGTGTAGATAGTCATAAAAATTCTCAACATGAAAGTGGTAGTTGTTCCAAACGTGATTGTACTTGTCTTTGGGTATAGATCCTGCAGTTTTCCAACGCTCTCTTAACTCATTAAAATGTTTTAAAGTATCTTTAATATTCTCTTGCGGATTGATAAGCTCCTTCAGCTCTTCGACGATTGCCAAACGATTTTCTAAATTGGATTTCAAGTTGGTTTCTAAACTCTTGAAATGCGCATTTTTTTTGTTTTTATATTCGGTATATAAATGATCAAAGGTTACTTTTAAAGGTAAGTGATATTGAAAATCTTCTGTTGTATCTGGATTTTCAGCATGATATTCTTCCTTTTTTTCTTCAATGAAATGATTGTATTTAGCTAAAAAGGCTTTTTTTATTTCATTGATATGCTCTTTGATAGACATTACTTTATCAGTTGAAGCAAGTTTTTGCAATTCATCAACTAATGACTCCATAGATAAGGTATCATAGTCAAGCATAGGAATTTCATGACGATCCTTTAAGGTTTCGTCTTCACTTTCTTCTGCATTCGATTCCTCGATGGCGTTCAATGCTTTTTGATTTTCGTTAGTAGCTGAATTTTCGGGTGCTACTAGTGTACTATCTTCTGTATTTGCTCCTGATGCTGACTCGTTTGAATCAGTGATTAAATTTCCATCTGCATCATGCAGGTTATCGTGCTGTTCTTCTAACATTGGTTCAATGTTTAAGGTTCGTATTATATGAACACGAAAGATAGTGAAGAGTGGTTGAAATACAAAACAATTCTTTTGTTTAGACTGATTTTGTTCGAAAAAACTGGAGATTTAGACCTGTCGATTGTATTTATACCATCTGAAATTCTATTATTTAATCATTAGACTTATATCGAATTTTATTATATTATAAAGAAAATTAATAGGTTAGAGGAGGACATAAAGTGTGTTATTTTAAAAAAAAATCCCTAAATTAGATTAGATAAACCGATAACTTTCAATAGACGATATTTGTTTAAAGAAGATTATCCTAAAAATGAACAGCTATCAAAAAGAAAATTAATAGTGCCAAAAAGAAGCTTCATGAAAAATTGAACAGAGATTCTGTTTTTACTCACCCTAGATTAAAATTTATCCCAAATTTTATTATCAATTTAATTAGTTTACTGGTGTCACTACTTGTTATTTTGACAGCATTGTATTTCCTAGTACGTTTCTTATCAAATCTCTTCTATAATTCATAAATTGTCTTTTTTGATAGAATTAAACGTTAAATTATTTAAAAAAATAAAACAATTTATAGTATATTATGTTGGAAAATGAGAACTTTGTTTGTTCTGAAAAAAAGTATTTGAAATAATACTTAATTATTAAACCATTCTTAATTAAATTCTAGTGAATAATAAACAAAAAAAAATCGGGTTGTATGCATTGGCTGGCCTTGGTATTGTTTCAATAGCTTTTGGATATACCCAATATGTTAAAAGTCCAAATAAAGATGTTGCTCAGGATTGTTCTGATCTGAATTCTGAAACACGAAGTGAGTTGTTTAAACCTACAATTGAAAATAAAAATAATAAACCTAATATTACTGCACCCAAAGGGATGGTTTGGATTCCAGGAGGAGAATTTTCAATGGGAAGTGATGTTGCTGATGAAAGTTTATGTAGTATTAAAGGTATTACTAAAGATGCCACTCCAATTCACCGTGTATATGTAGATGGATACTGGATGGACGAATCAGAGGTTACAAATGATCAATATGAAGCATTCGTAAAGGCAACAGGTTATGTAACGGTAGCCGAAATTAAACCAACAGTTGAAGAGTTTCCTAATATCCCTGAAGAATATTTAATTGCTGGATCGGCTGTTTTTAAGCCGACGCCAGGAAAAGTTGATTTGAATAATTATATTCAATGGTGGGATTTCAGAGGAGGAGCTGATTGGAGACATCCTGAAGGACCTAATAGTTCTATTAAAGGAAAAGGAAATTATCCAGTAGTTCATGTTGCTTATGAAGATGCAGTGGCTTATGCGCAATGGGCTGGGAAAAGATTACCTACGGAAGCAGAATGGGAATTTGCTGCTCGTGGAGGCAAAGCAGGAGATTTATATGCATGGGGTAATACTTTAAAAGTAAATGGTAAATTTCAAGCCAATATTTTTGAAGGTGAATTCCCTATAACTAAAGGAGATACAGGTGAAGATGGATTTGTTGGGATTGCACCGGTAAAACAATATAAGCCAAATGGATATGGATTATATGATGTAGCAGGAAATGTTTGGGAATGGGCGTATGATTGGTATAGTGAAACGTATTATGATGAAATAAGTAAAGACGGAAAAGTCGTTAGTAATCCAAAGGGACCCGAAACAGTTCCTTATGATACCTCAGGAAATAATGAAAAGAAACGGGTACATCGTGGAGGTTCTTTTTTATGTACGAGTGAATATTGTAGCCGATATATGGTAGGAACAAGAGGAAATGGCGAAATTAGATCAGCAGCAAATCATCTAGGTTTTAGATGTGTAAAGTAAATTAAAAATATGTATGAAACCCGCAAGAATAATTAATTTTTGCGGGTTTTCTTTTAATACTAAAAAAAAAATTATAAATCAGTAATGATAAATTGACTACGTCTGTTTTGTTGGTGTTCTTCTTCAGTGCATTTTATACCGTCGGAACATTTATTTACTAATTGGTATTCGCCATAGCCTTTACCGGTAAGTCTATCAGCCGTAACGCCATTCTCAATTAACCAAGCGATAGTTGATTTAGCCCTTCTGTCTGATAAGGCTTCATTGTATTTGAACGAAGCTCTACAATCAGTATGCGAACGAATATCGAGTTTCATATTTGGATATTGTTTTAATACATCTAGTATTTTTTCTAGGTCTAAAGCTGCTTCACGTCTAATATTAGATTTATCAAGATCAAAATAAATCATTTTAATACCAAAGCATTTTCCTAAATCATCTCCAATGAAAACTTTACAGCTAATTTTTTCTAAGGCCATATTAAGTTCTGTCTTTCCATTATCCTTGCCAACAGAAATTTTTTCTTCTTTGGTGGTGTATTCAGGTTTTTCGGCTCTCACGTAGAATGTTTTTCCGCATTCTACTGTAAAATGATACATTCCTTTGTCATCAGTCATCATAGAAGAGATGTCTTTGAATTTTTTATCAAACAAACTAACTTTAGTATGAAGAAGTGACTCTTTAGAATCTTCATCTGTTATTTTTCCAAAAAGTTCTTGTTCGCAAGTAAGTTTTCTTGTTTCTAAGAATTTATAAATATCATCGTATCCTTTTCCGCCCTCTTTATTGGAACTAAAAAAACCTCTTCGCGATTTAGTATCAATTAGATAAGCAAAATCATCTTTGGGTGAGTTTATATCAGCTCCTACATTTTGAACTTCATTAAAAGTCCCGTCTTCATTAATTCTGGAAACAAATATATCTAAACCTCCTACACCTGGATGTCCGTCAGAGGCAAAGTAAAGTTCATTGTCGCCACTGATAAACGGAAAACTTTCTCTCCCAGGCGTATTGATACTTTTGCCTAAGTTTTCAGGATTTCCATAAGTACCATTTTCATTTATTTTAACACTATATAAATCAGACAATCCTAATGTGCCCGGCATATCTGAGGCAAAATACAATGTTTTTTCGTCAGGACTTAATGCGGGATGTGCTGTGGAGTAATTATTACTATTAAAGGGCATTTCTACAATTTTATCCCATTTGTCGTTTTCTAAGCTAGCTTTGTATATTTTGATTAAAGTGATGTCTTTTCCATCTTTCCCTTTTTTTCCATCGAGATAGTTGTTTCGAGTAAAATACATTGTTTTTCCATCTTTAGTAAATGTAGGAGTTGCTTCATGGAATTTTGAGTTTATATTTTTATCAAATTTACTAGGACTTCCTGGCGTCATTTCGTCACCTAAATCAGCCATATATAAATTAGTAAAGTACTGATTCGTCCAAGTGTGTTTGCGCTGTCCTAAACTTCCTGTGTCTCTAGCGGAAGTAAAAACTAGTTTGTTGAGATAGACTGCCGTTCCATAATCTGAACATTTAGAGTTGATTCCTGCATCGTCTATTTTATACCTTCCTGAATTGGCTTTTATTTCTGCTAGGTAATCTCTATTATTTTCAAATAGTTTGGCACGGTTATCATCTCCTGATAGTTGGTTGAATTTTTCCATCATCGCATTGGCTTGTTTGTTTTCACCGATAGCTCTTAATGATTGTGCATATCTAAAGTAATATTCTGATTCCATGTCGGGTTTTATGGCAAATAATTCACCATACCATTTTGCTGCCTTATCCAGTTGAGCATTATAATAATAGGCATTACCTAGTTTCTGGAACATATCAGCAGATTTATATCCTTTTTCAGCAACTCTTTCATAGGTTTTTATTGCATCAATGTAGGCAAAGTTGTCATATTTTTTATCAGCAGAAGCTAATTGTGCTTTTTGCGAATAAATGTTTTGCGAAAAAACACTTACTACAGTGATGTATAGGAGTAGAATATTTTTCATAATAATTAATTTTAGAAGAATCTTGGAGTTGTGATTTTATTATTGTTTTTGAAAATCTCATAGCGCAAGAAAATTTCATGGGAGCCAGAATTGTAATTATTCAGCTTGGAAGTTTCTCGGTCATATCCGTATCCAATGTACATCGAATCAGAAATTTGAAATCCTGCCATTGCGCTTATAGCAGCACTCCAACGATAAGAAATACCAATATTAAATTTATCAAAAAATAAAAAATTTCCCGAAATATCAGCTTGAAGCGGGGTTCCTTCAACCGCTTTTACTAAAAGTGCAGGCTTAAATTTTATAGAATTATTCAAATCATATATATATCCTGCAATTAAATAGTAGGTTATTTTTTCTTTAAATATGGCAACTTCATTATTGTCATATCTATTGGTTTCAATAAAATTAGGAATGGATAAACCTATGTATCCTTTGTCAGAATGTAAGTAGGCACCAGCACCTACATTAGGATTGAATTTATTAAAATTTTGTAACGTTGGATCACCTTGTTGTTCAGGGTTCAATTTGTTGCCATTTAAGTCAAATAAATTTGCTGCTGCCTTAATTCCAAAAGAAAGTCTATAAGTTTCCGAAACAGGAATTGTATAAGATAAATCAGCTGATATTGTGTTTTCATTAAGTGGTCCTATTCTATCATTGATAAAAGAAACTCCTATTCCAAGTCTACTATTATTCAAGGGGGTGTTGATGGAGATAGCATTAGTAATAGGTGCTCCATCAAGTCCAACCCATTGCGCACGATGTAAAGCAAATATACTTAGCGCTCCTCTAGATCCAGCATATGCGGGATTCACATTGATTGTGTTGTACATATATTGAGTAAATTGCGAATCTTGTTGTGCAAAACTTACTATGGCTGTAAACATCAAAACGAAAGAAAATATTTTTGTTTTCATTTGGTTTAGGTTTTAAACTTGAGGACGTTAGTCCTCAGGCGTTAGACTTGAGTTATATTATTTAGTAAGATATAAATATCCATCCTTAGTGTTATTTATGGAATTGTTACTTCCATCAAAAGAGGTATAATGTAAAATGTAGAAATAAGTTCCTGCAGATAGTCCAGTAGATTGACTAACTGTAGTTCTTCCTTCTGAAAAACCTTTAAATACTTTAGTCACATTATCATACCCTTGAGTTTCATATACTAATATTCCCCAACGGTTGTAGATTGCAACACTATTGGTAGGATAACATATAATATCATCAATACCATCTATTTTGAAAACTTCATTTAATCCGTCATTATTAGGTGAGAAAGCATTATGTACTATAATGGATTGACAACCTAATACCTTACAATCAAAGTTCACCGTTACGATTACAAAAATACTTCTAGGACAATTACCGTTAGTTATTTTGTATTCAAAAGTATAATCTCGAAGTGCGAGTTGATAAGGTGAAAAGAAACTTCCATTCAGAGCATTCGAATTAGTTGTATCTATCCAAGTACCACCAGTTGTATCGATGTCTGTTGGTAACAAACTATTCAAATCAACAGTTGCAGTATCTGCGTTACAGGCCTCACTTTTAATTGTTATTGGTGCTGTTTCAAGTACCGTAATTGTTACAGAGGCATCATCACAATTGTCTGGATTTGTTTTTTCACAAATTTTGTATGAATAAGTATAAATTCCAGCAGGTGTTGCACTTCCAACTATAACATCACCCGAAGCAGGATCAATAGTAATATTTGGATTTCCACCTGAGTTTAAAGTAAAATAAACTAACTGTATTGTTGCTTGAGTAGTGTTTAATTGATCATTAGCTAATACATTCCCTACGGTTCCAAATTTGTTACATCCTATATTGTCAAAGGAGTCATTAACGGCATTAATTTGATTTGTTTTTTTGTTGACTATAGCATCGTCTGTTTCTTCAATTGGTTTATTATCAGGCGTTACCCCTTTTATATTAGCAACATTTAAGATAGAGTCTACTTTTAAGTCTTCCGCAGTGACAATATACGTTTGATTGTATTCTTTTGTTTCACCTGGATCCAATGTTAGAATTGTAACGTTTAATTTGGTTAGCGGGTCTGTTACTACAACTTGGTGTAGGGTTTGATTACCTGTATTTTTAATGACAATTAAATATTTAATTTCATCACCAATTACACTATAACTAGCAGATAAAGCTGTTTTAGTTATAGATAATTTAGGTGTTTTTTCCAAGTCTGTGATAGTACAATCAGGACATTCTGGATCAATTGGACAGGTAGTACAAGGAGTAATGTCAGACGATGTATCATTAACATCGTTGTTTTCGTTATCTTTTGCTTTTGCTAAAGCTATATTATAATAGAATCCTTTATCAATATCTTCTTGAACAATTATATGTTCTCCTTTAAAAGTGGTGTCATCAATCATACCTGGTTCAAGAGTGATTGGTCCACCAGAGATAATTGCTTTGCTATCCGTTACGGTTATGCCTGTTAAGGTAACATTACCAGTATTAGTTACTTTAAAATTATAAATGATTTTGTCAAAAGCATTTGTTATACCATCTTTATTAGTGTCTTCATAAACAGCATCTTTTAGAATTTCTATTTCAGATTCACTTATGTAATAGGTATAATTTGCAGTACAATCGTTAGCGTCTTTTATTTCAATATCATATTTCCCTTTAGGTAAAAATGATATGTCTTCTGTTGTTGCTCCATTTGACCAAGTATAGGTATAAGGACTAGTACCACCTAATGGAGTAATATTAATACTTCCATTAGCGCAACCTATACAGTTATGGTTATTCACAATTACAGCAGTTGCTGTTAATGGAGCTTGTGGTTGTCCAGTGATTACCTCACAAGTTGTAGTATATCCTAATTTATCTTTTACAGTAACAGAATGTGTTCCTCCATTCAAAGCCACGGCTTGTGCGGTAGTTTCGTTATTATCCCATAAGTAGGTATACTCGCCATTACCACCAAGAGGAGTTACAGTTGCGATACCATTGCTGTCCCCATAACATTTTGCAGGAGCATTTTGGGTAATATTACAAGCTAAAACATTAGGTTGGGTAATTGTTACTTGACATGTTGTATTACAACCTTTGCTATCGGTAACTGTTACAGAATGTGATCCTACATTTAAAGCAATTGCTATTGCGGTAGTTTCGTTATTATCCCATAAATAAGTATATCCACCATTACCACCAATAGGGGTTACAGTTGCTTGACCATCACTTAAACCATTAGCACTAACTGCTTTGTTTTGAGTTATTGAACAATTGATAGGAGCGGATGGTTGTGTGATAGTTACAGGTTGTGTTGTAGTACATCCATTAGCATCTTTAACGGTAATAGTATAAGACCCAGCAATAAGATTTGCAAAAGTTCCGCTTGCTACAAAAGTAGTCCCATCTTTAGAGTAGGTATAATTAGGTGTTCCATTAGCTCCCACAACAGTAACACTTCCATTATCTCCACCTAAACAATTCACATTGGTTTGTGCTGTTATAGAAGCAGACAATGCC
This sequence comes from Flavobacterium sp., assembly GCF_049590715.1. Classification (GTDB taxonomy): domain Bacteria; phylum Bacteroidota; class Bacteroidia; order Flavobacteriales; family Flavobacteriaceae; genus Flavobacterium. The sequence continues at coordinate 13,673 of NZ_JBAWDL010000161.1, read as the reverse complement.
GCAGCAGGCTGTGTGATAGTTACAGGTTGTGTTGTAGTACATCCATTAGCATCTTTAACGGTAATAGTATAAGACCCAGCAATAAGATTTGCAAAAGCTCCGCTTGCTACAAAAGTAGTCCCATCTTTAGAGTAAGTATAATTAGGTGTTCCATTAGCTCCCGCAACAGTGACACTTCCATTATTTCCACCAAAACAATTCACATTGGTTTGTGCTGTTATAGAAGCAGAAGGTGTTGAAATTGAAACTGTAACAGTAACATTAGCTGTAGCTGTACATCCAGTAGTACTATTTTTTTTTACCACCGTATAAATTGTTGTTACAGTAGGATTCACAAAAGGATTTGCAGAAGATGATGTAAATCCAGATGGAGAGGATGTCCAAGCGTAAGTATGTCCAGCTTCAGCTGTTTCTCCAATTGTTCCACCAGCAATATTGTTAGTACAGGATTTAGTAAAAGGACTTCCTGCGCTAACTACAGGCAAGGGATTTATTGTTACATTCTGTGTTGTAGTCAAAGAACAACCTGATATTGTTTCTGTAATATCAACTTTTCCTACTCCAGCTGCTCCCCATATTACTGTTATTGAATTTGTTCCTGTTCCAGCTGTTATTATACCGCCCACGACATTCCAAGAGTAAGTGTGGCCAGATATATTTGGGACACTATATACAGAACCTGTATCACCAGTACAAACTGAAGAAGCACCTGTTAAAACAGGTTTGCAATTTATGAAATAATCATCTGTAGCAACTGATTGATTGGTTACTTCAGTACATGTTGAGTTAACATATTTATATCCAGTTGTACTTACTTTTTGAGTTCCGCATACAGTTCCATTAGGTGTTAGTTTATAATTTAAAGTAATAGGAGTAGTAGTCAACAAATTATTAGTCCAAGTAATCGTTGCGGGACCAGTTATAGGAATTGTAGCAGGAGTAATAGATCCACTTGATGAAGTCACACTACTAATTCCATAACCAGTGGGTATCGTTTCTGTAACAATAAGGTCTTTAGCAACCCAATTTAGTTGATTTGCTATTTGAGTATAAATAGTGGTTAAATCGGCAGCGGATTCGGTTTGAAAATAATAAGGACTAGCATTAGACGTACTGATATTTTTTAAGGTATATTCAGCTACCTGTTGATTATTTCCTGATATTCCTCCAAAAAGTCCTATTGAAAATATTTGATTATTATAAGTTACTGATGGACTCCCTTTTTGAGTTGTTTTAGCATTTGTTGCCGCTTGTATAGCTGCTGTTATACAGGTTGATGTTGCTGGATAAGTTGGCGTACTACAATTTGTAGTTGAGCCAGAAGAACCAGTTACATTCGTAACACCATCTGTCAATAAAACAATACTTCTAGTGGTATTGCAATTAAATGTTCCGTTGTCTGTAAATTCTTTATCGGCTTTTACAAGACCATCTTGATTATTTGTACTTCCACCTGCAGTAAGATTATTTATTTCGGTTAATAAATTACTTTTGCTAGTATATGATGTTAATGCCCTTTTTAGAGAGGCTGTCCCACTAAATGAGACAAGACCTACTCGGTTTAACCCAGTAGGATTTAACCCATTAGTGTCAGTAGGAGTAGCTAAAATTTTATTAACGAAGGCTACAGCAGCATCTTGTGCGCGACTCAAGGAAGTTGGAGAACCAGAACTTGATCCCATACTACCTGAAACATCAATAACTAATATTACTTCTACAGGGCCTTTTGCAGGATTAACACCTGTAAATCCTAACTGTACATCTATTACTCCACAGGATGAACTAGTAATAGTTTTAGATGTAGTGATGGTTTGCCCAACTATTAAAGAAGTTACAAATAGAAACATCGATACAAAATGTATTTTTTTAATTCCCTGTATGTGACTCGTGAATAAGTGTAAAATTTTTTTCATTTTAAAAAGTTTTAGGGTGAATGTCCTAATGATGTTGTATTTAATCAATCTTCATTTGGATTAATGACAAGAGTGTGTAAAACAGTATTTACTTTGTAGTTAGAACAAGTTGTAGATTCAGCATTTACCTGTGTACAAGACCATTTGTTATAAATAGTTCCGTTTGGAACGGTAGTTTTTACAAAAAAGGTAGCTGATTCACCTGCATTTATCGAAATACTAGAAATGGGTTGTTTGTTAGTATCTAAAAAAGTTGTTTCAATATTTACATTTTCTGTAGAGCTAGTTCCATCAGTATTGGAACAAGTGCTGTTTATATTAAACGCATTTAGTGAATAGTTCGTTGGTATGGATGATTTATTAGTCAAAACCATACTATACAATGCAGCAGCATTTGTAGATGTGCTTTGCGAATTTCTATCTTTTTCAACTCTTAAATCAGCATTACATGAATTAGATTGGGCAAAAAACACCGTGGGAATGAATAATGACATTATAATAAGAAAGATATTATAATTCATTTTTATTTTTCTTTCCAAAATAAAACCGCTAAAAAAAGCTTGTTTTTTTTGAATTTTAAACGAAAAAAAAATCTTAAACAGGTTTAGCGTAGTTTTAGGTTTCATATTTTTTTGGTTTTTAATTATAAAAAAATAATAGTGGGTATATATTGAGTTTTCTTAATTATACTAACTTACTAAGTAGTACATTTTGATATTAAATCTATCCGAAGTGTTCTGTTTATTATAAATTAGTGATGTCTAATGAGTGAAATTGGGGGATTCATTACACCATCTTTCCTAAATAGTTTTTATGTCATTCATCATCGACTAGAGTAGAATACTAAACTATTTTTAGTTGCGTTTAAGTTTTTTTATATTATCATGTTTTGTCGTAAATATGTATTAATAACTATATAACATATTTAAATCATTGATAAATTCTCAAAACTTTAAAGTTTTTATTAAATTTATGAATATTTATGTTTTGATTGATTGTTTTGTCTTTGAACAACCTAAATACTCGTTTAAAAACATAAAAAACCATTTGAAAATTTAGTAAATACCATTAATTGTTTTTGTTTGACTTTATTAATCAACGATATAGGAGTTGTTTTTTAGTCTCTTTTTTTCCCTTTTAATGACAGATCTAACTCGGTATAATAAAACTAGTTAACCCTTTGGTAGTGTATACAGCAATAACTATTTATAATGAGAAATCATCTGCATTTTAACTTAAATTTGATTTTTTATTAATTCTATATTTAAATAAAAATTGTATCTTTCTATTTCGGAATTTAATTTTGTAAAAAGGAAACAATGAAAAATTTAATATTAATAAGACATGGTAAATCAAATTGGGATGCTCCACTAAAAGATGTTGATAGACCATTGGATAAAAGAGGAATGAAAGATGCGCATCTGGTTTCTTTAAATACATTTAATTATATTCCTAATACCTACGTTATATGGAGTAGTATAGCCAAAAGAGCCTCAGATACAGCCATGATTTTTGCGCAAAACTTAATGGCGCCAATTGAAAGTATTGTATTTAAAAAAGAGTTATACACTTTTGATGAAATACAATTAGAAAAAATTATCAAATCCTGCGATAATTCGTTTGATAACATTATTCTTTTTGGACATAATGGTGCCATTACAAATTTTGTTAATAAATTTGGTGATATTTTTATTAGCAACGTTCCTACCTCGGGCTTTGTATCTTTACAATTTGAAACTAATAATTGGGATCGAATAGATAAAGGGAAAATAAAGAAAATAGTAATTCCTAAAGATTTAAAATAGAACTAGTGCCAGAACAAAAATATATAGATAGAGAAAAAAGTTGGTTAGCATTTAATGCGAGAGTACTTCAAGAAGCAGCAGATAAATCAGTACCTCTTTTAGAAAGATTGCGTTTTTTAGGAATATTTTCCAATAATTTAGATGAATTTTTCAGAGTTCGTTTTGCCGCTATTCGAAGGTTAAGTCTTTCAGGCAAAACTGGAGAAAAAATATTAGGAGGGGTTACAGCGCAACAATTAATCAAAGATATTACTGAAATTGTAATTCAACATCAAACCGAGAGTTTAAATATTTTTAAAGAAATAGAAACAGAATTAGAGGCTCAAAATGTTTTTATTATAAATGAAGATGAAATTTTATTGGAACAGGAAATCTTTTTGAAAGATTTTTTTATCCAAAGATTAAGTCCTGAATTAGTTACCATAATCCTTAATGACTTGGCTGAATTTCCATTATTGAAAGATAATATGGGATATTTGGCCATTAAATTAGCAATGAAAAATAAGGAAGTTCGATATGCTATTATTGAAATTCCTAAAACAATGAATCGTTTTGTGGTGTTACCTTCAACAGGAGATAAACAATACGTTATTCTTATTGATGATGTTATTAGACATAATTTAAAAAGTATTTTCAATATATTTGAGTACGAAACCGTTTCAGCTCACATGATTAAAATTAGTCGTGATGCTCAATTAGAGATTGATAGCGATTTGAGTAAGAGTATGCTAGAGAAAATTTCTACTAGTGTAAAAGATAGAAGAATAGGAGAGCCTGTCCGTTTTATTTATGATCAGTTGATAGAAGATGATACCCTTCAGTTTTTTTTAGAAAAAATGAAAATTGTAGCTTCAGACAGTATTATACCCGGAGGAAGATACCATAATAGAAGGGATTATATGGATTTCCCAAATTTAGGTAGGTTTGATTTGTTATATAAAAAAAATCTACCATTGCCTATACCAGGATTGAGTTTAGATGGAAGTTTGTTACAAAAAATTAGTAATAAAGATTATTTATTAAATGCACCTTACCAATCTTTTTCTTATTTGACTCGTTTTTTAAGAGAAGCAGCTTTGGATCCAAAAGTGACTTCGATTAAAATTACGCTCTACAGATTAGCTAAAAATTCTCAAATCATTAGTTCTCTAATTAATGCAGCAAAGAATGGTAAAAAAGTAACCGTTCAAATTGAATTACAAGCTCGTTTTGATGAAGCCTCAAATATTTCCTATGCTGAACAAATGCAAACGGAAGGTATTGAACTTATTTTTGGTATTAAAGGCTTAAAAGTTCATAGCAAAATATGTGTTATTGAAAGACTTGAAAATGAAAAGACCAAACGGTATGGTTTTATTTCAACAGGAAATTTTAATGAAGCTACGGCTAAAGTCTATACAGATGTTACTCTATTGACTAGTCATCAGCAAATATTAAAAGACGTTTCTAAAATATTTGAATTTTTTGACATCAATTATAGAGTACACCGTTACAAACATCTTATTGTTTCCCCACATTATACACGTGCCCGTTTTTATAAACTGATTGATAGAGAAATTCTCCATGCTCTTGCTGGACGTAAAACGTATATCAAATTAAAAATGAATAGTTTGTCAGATTATCCTATGATTGATAAATTATATGAAGCTAGCAAAGCTGGAGTAAAAATTCAATTAGAAGTTAGAGGAGTATGTTCTTTAATCCCCGGGATAAAAGGGCTTAGTGAAAACATTGAAGCTATAAGTATTGTTGACAATTATTTAGAACACTCTAGGATTTATATTTTTGGTAATGCAGGTCAACCTGATGTTTTTATTTCATCAGCAGATTTCATGAGACGTAACCTAGATGGAAGGGTAGAAGTAACCTGTCCTATTTATGATCAAGAAATTAAAAATGAATTGATTGATAATTTTGATTTAGGTTGGAAAGGAAATGTAAAGGCACGCTATCATTCTCATTTATTAGATAATAAATATAAAGATAGTAATGGGAAACCAGTATTTAGAGCACAACTTGAAACGTATAAGTATTATCAAAATAAAGTCCATTTATTAGAAACTACTTCTAAAAATTAAATCATAAAAAAGAAGAATGATTAAAATAAAAAAATATGCCGCTATTGATATTGGATCGAATGCTATGCGTCTTTTAGTGGTAAATATTGTTGAACAAGAAGGAAAAGAACCCCAATTTAATAAAAGTGCTTTAGTACGTGTCCCTATTCGTTTAGGGCAAGATGCATTTACTGTTGGTGAAATTTCAGATGAAAACGCTAACAGAATGTGTGATGCGATGAAAGCATTCCATCTTTTAATGAAAGTTCATAAAGTGGAAGCCTATAGAGCTTTTGCTACTTCGGCAATGCGTGAAGCCTATAACGGAAAAGAAGTTGTGGCTTTGATTAAGAAAAAAGCCGATATTAAAATTGAAATTATTGATGGTAAAAAAGAAGCTGCTATTATTGCATCCACAGATTTAATGCATTTATTAAAAAAAGAGGAAACGTATTTGTTTGTTGATGTAGGTGGCGGAAGTACTGAGTTTACGTTATTCTCAAATGGTAAAATTGTGAATTCTAGATCTTTCAAAGCAGGAACTGTTCGATTATTAAATAATATGGTTTGCGATATAGTTTGGGACGAAATTGAAAAATGGATTAAAACAAGTACATCAGATTATGATGAAATAGCCTTGATTGGTTCTGGTGGGAATATTAATAAAATATTTAAGATGTCTGGAAAAACACAAGAAAAACCGTTATCTTATATTTATATGAATTCACAATATGCTTTTTTAAATTCCTTAACCTACGAACAACGAATTTCTGAATTAGGATTAAATCCTGATCGTGCCGATGTAATCATACCAGCTGTTCGCATTTATCTAAATGCAATGAAATGGAGTGGGGCAAGACAAATTTACGTTCCTAAAATAGGGCTGTCTGATGGTATTGTAAAGGCCATGTATTTTGGAAATATTTAAATAAACTCTCCATTTATATAAAAAAAGACATTTGTACTAATCTTTGTATAAATGTTTTTTTTTTGTGCTGTTCTAATTACATTTGATGACAAAATAATATATGCATGAAACAGGCCTATGAAATAGAATTACACTTATTCTTTTATTTGTAGAATACGGTCTTAGGCTTAGCTAATTCAAAATTTTGAAAACCAAAATCAGAATTTTCAAAAGCATTGGTTTTAAAAAGAGAATCTCCCTGTAGAGGAATGGTTGGGTAATAAGAAATAGATAGTTGAAAGGAGCTAAAAACAAGGTAGTCATTACTAATAACCACTCCAATTCCAACTTTAGAGTATACCTTTTGATTTGGAAAGTTACTTATAACATTTCCAAGCATTGCAATCGAATAGTTAAAATAAGGATTTAATCTAAAACCGCCAATGCTTTTTGGAGTATATGTTTGGGTTTGAAAGGTCAATAGTATTTTATCTGAGCCATAAATGGGACTGTTGAACCCTGGAATTCCATAATTTTCATTAATAGTTATTAAATCTCCAATGGAATTTTGTCTATTAATTCCAATCAAGACTGTCGGTTTTATAAAATGACGCAATTTCCAATTTCCAATGTGCAGTAGTTTAGTAAAATAATGTGATTCAAAGGAAATCGCAGTTTGTTCTGTTTTTGATTGATTAAAATAAGTACCTACCTCAAAATTGGTACTCAAATAGCCCCATTTAAAATATTTTCCAATAGCAAATTGAGCACCAAAATAAGGTCTCCATTGTTGGTTTTTATATTGATATCCAGCTGTAATTCCGTAAATCTGACCAATGGGCACATCCTCTGTGATACCATATCTAAAAATGTATTTATCTTCAATAAACCTTCGGGTATTCATTCCAAAACCCATTAATAATTGTTTTTCATTATTATAGTAACTAATCGTATCATATTCCACCGCTGGTTTTTCGACATAATTAATATTCAAAAAACGACTTGATAGTATAAGGTTGGTAGTTTTATAGTTTGCGGTATCACTTGTAAAAATGGGAAAAGCTTTTCCTGCCCATATATCATGTGTGCTACTTTTAAAGTTTTGAAATTCATATGTCAAATCTTTTGCTTGCAAACTATCCCTTCTAAAAACTTGTCCAAGATAAATACCTCCAGCCCATTTTGTTATTGAGGAATAAAAAGGTCTTTCTATTAAAATACTTTTGTCATAGAAATTATCTAAGTCTTTACGGTATTTTAATACTGTTTTAGTAAATGAGTTTCGTATGTTTGGAACGGTGTAAGTAAAATTATGTGCATCTTTACCATCTTCAAAACGATTGGTAAATATGTAATCAAACTGATGGCCTATTCCAAAAATATTTCTCTCATTTATTCCTAAATTAACTTTGGAACTAGAAAGTTCAAATTCAGGAACGGTACTCCAAGAATCTAAAACTCGAATATTGACATCTACAGAGTCTGATTGTACACTAGTTAGTTTTTCAGTGATAGTAACTTGATTTACAAATCGCTGAGAACGTATGATACGCTCCGTTTCATAAACCAATAGAGCATTAAAAGGAGTGTCTTTTTTAAAAAGCAACAAGTTTTGTATTGCTATATGTTTCGATTTTAAATGCAATCTATTCCCTATTCTTTCTTCCCATCTTGTAGGTTCTTTTAAGGAATCACTATCTGAATAACCAAAAGGATCTAATGTAGTAATGTTTATTTTACGAATAATTTTACCATTATATATTTTATGATTCTTCTGCTTTTCTGTTTGTGGTTGATTGGGTTCAGAATTAATTGGCTCAAAAATTAATCGATGCACTAACTTTGTAAAATTGTTTTTGGTAGAATATTTTTGAATCTTTTTATACATTCCAATACTATCTTTCTCCGTTTTCTTTTTTTGTGAATAAGAAAATGAAAATGTTAATAGTAGAAATAAGGCTAAAATGATTTTTCGATGTTGGAGCATTTATAAAAGCATTAATGCATAAAAATCAATTTTTTTGCATGACTGAGTTAAAAATAAATTGTAAATTTTAGTTATAAAGTTAGCTTAATATAAGTAAGATTACTTCTTTTATTTAGTAAAAATTAATCAATGAATTCCGTATCATCAAAATGATCTTTTAGAATCGAAATACCTTTTTGAAATATTAAATTATTAGGATAGACAATGATTTCTCCTTCTTTAGTAATTAGTGTGATATGAAAGGCTTTGATGTCTTCAATTTCTCCCACGATAGGAAAATCTTTATCATGAATTTTGATTATATCTCCAATTTTAAAAGGGAATGAAAAAAACAAAATAATCCCTGCAGTAATATTGCTTAAAATAGACCATTGTGCCACCATCGCTACACCAACTACTGTCGTGACTGAGGATACGGCTATAATAATATCTTTAGGTTGTACTCCCCAAATTATAATTAAGGAAATGGCAACCATAAGATTTATTAATAAATGAATGTATTTAATCACTAAATTGGTTCGGTGTTCAATGATATGCGTTGTGTTAGCAAATTTTCGTACCAAACTAGAAACAATGATTCGTAATACAATCATTAAAAGCAATACAATTCCTGAAGAAAAAATTTCTTTTGTGAAATTATCAAATACAATCATGGCTTGTTTTTTATCCTAAGTTACATAAATAATCATATACTTTATCAACCGGCATTCCCATAACATTTGCATAAGATCCTTCAATTTTTGAAACGCCTATAAATCCTATCCATTCTTGAATACCATAAGCACCCGCTTTGTCAAAAGGTTTGTAGGTGTCTATATAATAAGTAATATCTTCATCACTCAATTCATTAAAAGTAACTTTAGTGGTTTCGCAAATTAAATCAGTTTTGAAATTGGATTTAAAACAAACAGAAGTAATGACTTCATGTGTGTTATTAGATAATGATTTTAATATATTGAAGGCATCTTCTTTGTCTTTTGGTTTACCCAATGCTTTATTATTGTGCCAAACAATGGTGTCACTAGTAATCAAAATTTCGTTATCTGCTAAGGAACCATCAAATGCTGCTGCTTTTAATTTAGCCAAGTAATTTGTTATTTCGCCCGCTTTTAATTCTGGCGGAAATACTTCTTCAATCTCTTTTAATCTAATTTCGAAATCTAATTCTAAATCTTTAAAAAACTGTTGTCTCCTTGGAGAACCCGAAGCTAAGATTAATTGATATTTTTTTATATTAGAGCTAAGCATTGTGTTTTATGTTTAAAGTAAGAATTAGAATAGAGCATATCCCAAAAAATAAAATCCATTTTAGTAACGTACTCAATTGATTAAAATCTTTCTGTGTTTTGGCTGTCCAAATTTTTACAGCAAAAAAGAATAGGGGTGCCAAAATAAAAACCAAACTATAAAAAATAGTTGGGAATAAATTATTGGTAATCAAATAGGTTTTGATATAATATACGATAGCAGTAATAGGAATTAAACTTAAAATAAAAACGAGAATTAAAGTTCTTTTTATCCCGAAAATTATTGGTAAAGTTCTCATTCCTTGGTTGTAATCGCCATTTATGTCTTCTAGGTCTTTTACAATTTCACGAATAAAATTAAGCATAAAGGCAAAAATTGCATAATCCAAAAGTATTGAAAAGATACTCCCTAACAGAGGTTTGTTTTCAATAGTAATAACAGGGTACAAATCAAAAATGCCAATAATAAGTACGCTAATCGAAAGCAACAATGCAACAATAATATTACCTATAATGGCTATTTGTTTTAGACTATTAGCATAAATATATAATGTAGCCGCTATGATCACAAATAAGGCTGCTAAGTTAGGTTTATCAATACTATTAGAAAGATAAAAACCAATCGCTACACCAGTACAGTTAAGTGTAATATAAATATTATAAGCTGAAGTTTCAGATATAGATTTCCCCACGATGACATCTTGTGGTTTATTATTCCAGTCTGTATGTTGATCCATTATATTATTAATCACATATCCAGCTCCTGCAATCAAAACAGTACTCAATACCAATAGAGCATATTGCCATTCATTTAATGCTAATGGGATATTTTGTAATTTCAAAAATCCATACCGAAAGACTAATTGCATAAAAGCAAGCATCAATAGATTTTTATACCGAATGAGTTTTAGAAAATTCATCAAATTAATTGTTTTTTCCGTCAAAATATTCCATCCATTTTCCTTGTACTTTCATAACCTGTTCAATCACATCACGTACGGCACCTTTACCACCGTTTTTATGCGAAATATATTTTGAAATAGTTTTAATTTCTGGACTAGCATCTTGTGGACATGTGGGTAATCCAACTAATTTCATTACATGATAATCAGGAATATCATCGCCCATATACAACACTTGTTGGTGTTTGATATTGTATAATTCCGTATATTCCTCAAAAGTATCTACTTTATTTGGAACACCTAAATGAATATCAGTAATTCCTAAATTACGTAATCGTATTCGAACGCCTTCATTGTAACCACCAGAAATAATACACACGTTATAACCACTTTCGATGGCTGCTTTCATGGCATAGCCGTCTTTGATATTCATGTTACGCAACATATCTCCTTCGTTTGATATAAAAACGGAACCATCAGTCAATACACCATCAACATCAAATATAAATGTAGTGATGTCATTCATTAATTCCTTATAACTTTTTGCCATTGTTTTGTATCGATTGAGTTAGAATTTTATATATCTTTTTTTGATTTTCGTTTGTCAAAAAGGCTTCCTGACTTGCAATAGTGTTTTGGTCATTACGAATTGCTGGGCCAGTTTGTACTTGCTGTGGTGACAAATTTAGGATTTTTTGAGCCGTTTCTTGAATCAAAGGTTGTAAAATGGTAAATGGAATTTGGTTTTTATTACAAATTTCATTTCCTATGTGGTACAAATGATTGGTGAAATTATTCACAAATACAGCGGCCACATGCAAGGCCTTGCGCTGTTGTGAGTCAATTTTATAAATAGTGTTTGAGATCGTTTGTCCTACTTTTTCAATTAGTTCATGATCATTATTATTTGTGGTTTCAAGGCAAATGGGGATTGTTTTAAAATCGACTGGTTTGTTTTTGGTGAAAGTTTGTAAAGGATAAAAAACGCCTTTTCGGTTTTTATTATCCAATGCATCCATGTTTAGAGTACCTGAGGTATGTACAACTAAGCAATTTTTAAAAGGCAGTTGTGTGGATACAGCTGTAATTGCATCATCAGAAACCGCAATAATATAAAGGTCTGCTTCTTTTATTTTAGTAAAATCAGATGTGATTTTGTCAGTATCGAGTAGATGAGTAAGGCTTTCTTTTTGTCTTGCAAAAACTTGAATCAAACGTATAGTATTATCTGATTTTTCAGCGTTTTGTATAGCCACAATTAAATGTTGGGCTAGATTTCCTGAACCAATTAATATCACATTTACCATAGTGGCAAAATTAACAAAAAAATCGGAAGAACTACTGTTTCAGGAATCACTTGCAACGAAGTTTATATTCAATGGGTAATCTAAAAAAACCGATGTATTAGTTATTGTTTTTGGATTTAATTAACAACTAAGTACTTAGACAACTGAACAATTTTGAGTACTTTTGTCGCACTTTAAAAAAATGTAAATCTTTCCTCAAAATGGATAAAAAAATATTCTCTTTTTTATTTTCAACACGATTAATGGCCGTTCTTTTTTTAACTTTTGCAATTGCAATGGCTACAGGTACTTTTATCGAAAGTAAATACAATACGGATACCGCTCGAATTTTAATTTATAATACCTGGTGGTTTGAAGGAATCATGGTGTTTTTTATGATAAATTTTATTGGTAATATTAAAAGATACCAATTGCTTAAAAAAGAAAAATGGGCCACTTTGATGTTACATTTGGCTTTTGTTTTTATTCTTTTAGGGGCTTTTGTAACTCGTTATATCAGTTATGAAGGTATGATGCCTATACGTGAAGGTGCTGCAGAAAATCAATTTTACTCGGATAAAACATTCTTGACCGTTATGGTTGATGGTGACTACAAAGGGGAGATGAAGCGTAAAACTTTTGAAAAACCATTATTCCTTTCTCCTGCTACAAATAATAATTTTACTCTTTCAGGACAATTTGCAGAAACTCCATTTGAAGTAGTGTATCAAGATTTTATCATGGGAGCCAAAGAGTATATTAAAGAAGATGTAAACGGCGTAATCTATATGAAAATAGTGGAAGCTGGAGATGGTGGCCGACATGAACATTTCTTGAAATCAGGTGAAGTTCAAAATATTCACAACGTATTATTTGCATTGAATAAACAAACGGATGGCGCTATTAATATTAATACAACTGGTGCTGAATATACTATCGTGACACCGTTTGAAGGTAGTTTTATGCGAATGGCTGATAAATTACAAGGCAAAGTAACCCAAGATAATGTACAGCCTTTGATGATGCGTTCGTTATACAGTATTGGTGAAATGCGTTTTGTATTTCCTGATCCAGCTATAAAAGGTGTTGTTGCTTATGAATCTAAAAACGATTATAAAGCCAAAGGACAAGACGATGCTTTAGTGCTGAAAATAAAAGCAGATGGTCAAGAAAAGATAGTAACACTTGTAGGTTCGAAAGGGAAAATAGGGGAGCCAAAAACAGTGAGAATAGGGAATATAGACTACAATTTTTTCTTTGGTAGTAAAGCGTATGAACTACCGTTTAAAATTCAGTTAAATGATTTTATTGCACAAAAATATCCTGGAACGGAAAAAAGTTATTCTTCGTTCGAAAGTAAAGTAACTGTTTTGGATCCTGAAGATAGACCTTTTGATGCTAGAATATTTATGAATAATGTATTAGATCACAAAGGATTTCGTTTTTTTCAGTCGTCCTTTGATCCAGATGAAAAAGGTACTGTATTATCGGTAAACCATGATTTCTGGGGAACAAATATTACGTACTTTGGATACTTTATGTTATTCTTCGCTATGATGGCAATAATGT
>NZ_JBAWDL010000160.1:0-2208 GCF_049590715.1 Flavobacterium sp. | reverse complement strand
GTGCTGTTCATTGGTTGGGAAGGCGTTGGATTGTGTTCGTATTTATTAATTGGATTTTGGCATAAAAACCAAGATTTTAATGATGCAGCCAAGAAAGCTTTTATCATGAACCGTATTGGAGATTTAGGGTTACTAATTGGAATTTTCATCCTAGGTTCGATGTTTTCAACATTGGATTATGCAAGTTTGAAAACAGCAATTACTACTGCTTCTGACTTAGATTTGACATTATTATCTGTTGCGGCTTTCTGTTTGTTCATTGGCGCTTGCGGAAAATCAGCGCAAATACCTTTATATACTTGGTTGCCTGATGCGATGGCTGGACCTACACCGGTTTCGGCGTTGATTCACGCGGCTACGATGGTAACTGCTGGTATCTTTATGATTACTAGGTTGAATTATGTATTCGATTTGGCTCCAGACGTTCAAAATATTATTGCGATTGTTGGTGCTGTTACTTCTTTAGTAGCTGCTACAATTGCTTTGGTGCAAACGGATATCAAAAAAGTATTGGCTTACTCTACCGTTTCGCAACTAGGATTAATGTTCTTGGCTTTAGGGTTAGGTGCTTATGAAGTAGCGGTTTTCCACGTAATCACACACGCTTTCTTCAAAGCTTGTTTGTTCTTAGGTTCAGGATCTGTGATACACGCTTTGCATGGCGAACAAGACATGCGTAATATGGGTGGATTAAAAAAATGGATGGGAATCACTTTCTTTACTTTCTTAATTTCTTCTTTAGCAATATCTGGAATTCCTCCTTTTTCAGGGTTTTTCTCGAAAGATGAAATCTTGATGGTGGCTTTTGAGCACAATAAAGTACTTTGGTTTATAGCATCATTAGCATCTTTACTTACTGCTTTCTATATGTTCCGTTTGTTATACTTGACGTTCTTCAACGATTTTAGAGGGACGGAGAAACAAAAAAGTCATTTACACGAAAGTCCTGCTTTGATCACTTTCCCATTAATTGTTTTGGCAATTTTGGCAGCCATTGGTGGATTGATTAGTTTACCAACGAATAGCTGGTTGAACGGATACTTAGCCCCTTTATTCACGAAAGAAGCACATGAAGCGCACCACTTTGGTACCACTGAATATACTTTGATGGGAGTTGCGGTATTAGGTGGATTAATCGGAATTGGAATTGCATTCTCTAAATACTTGAAACAAAAACAAGTTCCTGAAGCAGATGAAGCCATTACAGGTTTCTCAAAAACGCTTTACAACAAATATTATGTTGATGAAATTTACGATACGATTTTTGTAAAATCAATCAACAGCTTGTCACGATTGTTTATCAATCCAGTGGAAACAGGATTGTCATCACTTGTTTTTGGATTTGGAAAATTAACTAACGAATTAGGCTATCAAGGAAAAAAAGTACACAACGGAAGTATTGGACTATACGTTTTTGCTTTTGTTTTAGGACTTTGTGCCATTGTAACCTATTTATTTTTAGCTCAATAATTTTATACTATGAACGTATCTCTTATATTAATAATCCTTTTAGTTGGAGCCTTTATAACCTATTTTTCAGGAGATAAATTAGCTTCAAAAGTAGCGTTACTATTTAGTTTGGCTGCTTTGGGATGTAGTGTGGCATTATTAAATGTATTCAATCAAGGCGAAAACATTAGTTTTATAGCACCTTGGGTCAACCAACCTAAAATCTCATTTGCTTTAGCAGCCGATGGATTGTCATTGGCAATGTTGATATTGACGACCGCTTTGACTCCGTTGATTATCTTATCTTCTTTTGGAACTACATTTAAAAATGCCAAAAGTATTTATGGTTTGATCTTATTCATGGCTTTTGCTATGGCGGGAACTTTCTTAGCTGCTGACGGACTTTTATATTATATCTTTTGGGAACTAGCTTTGATTCCAATTTACTTTATTGCTTTGATTTGGGGTAACGGTGATGCCGAAGACCGTAAAAAAGCAGTAGTTAAGTTCTTTATCTATACATTAGCTGGTTCGTTATTCATGCTAGTTGCTTTTGTGTATTTGTACCAAAAAGCAGGAAGTTTATTAATCGAAGATTTATACAGCTTAGACTTAACAGTTGACGAACAAATTTGGATTTTTGCAGCTTTCTTTTTAGCATATGCTATTAAAATTCCGTTGATTCCTTTTCATACTTGGCAAGCCAAAGTGTACCAAAAAGCACCTACCGTGGGTACGATGTTACTTTCAGGGATTATG
>NZ_JBAWDL010000159.1:0-1758 GCF_049590715.1 Flavobacterium sp. | reverse complement strand
TGGCAAGGCTTTTCAATATTATATGGATGTCCAATCGGTGATTTGTTTGGACCATAAATGTAAAGTGGTTAAGGTGCGTCTTTTTTGGGACCGATTTGGGTTTTACAATCGGTATGAATTGGCTTCTGGAGTTACTTTGGAAAAAACAGATGGAATTCCGTTTACCGATGCCGATTATAAAAAGCTAGACAGAATCTTAGCTGATAAACAATCAACGCTGAAAGATTATTATAAAAATCAATCGCATTTGTCCGATCATGGGAGCGAAGCATTGGTTGATGTAGATGCTATTTCGGGTGCGACTTCAGGAGTTGATGTGAATTCAGTAGTTGAAGGAGCTGCTTGGACAAGTTGCACGTTATGGCATTGGGCAAATGGTGGTGTTTTTGAAGTCATTCGGAAAATAACCGCTTCAGAGTTGACTACAGCTGAATTAACCCAATCTTTATCTAATGAAAGCGAAAAAAATCGCCGTTTTATTATCTCCGAATTTATTGACCGTAAAGCCTATGAAAATGAAGTAGTGACTGTGGTGCTAAAAGAAATTGGCAATAGCCCATCATTAATTCGACCTTTATTAGAGTATATAGAGAAAGCACCGCCAGCTGTTTATTTTTTGGCCGTTCAGCAATTGTATAAAGAATCGGATGTGTCGTATCGTGTTATTCTGTTGGGGTCTTTACAGCAATTTACGACCTTTAGTTCAGCTGACCATTTAGAGTGGTGTAGTAAGCAATTAAGTATTGTTGCTTCCTTTCAAGAATTGCAATTACTCCTTCGATTATTGGAAAAGCAAAAGCCTTTATCTGAATATACTAAAACGGAGGCTATTAAATTATTGGAACATTCTCAGTTTTTGATGGCGCGTTCGGCTTATTGGTTTTTGAATAATAAATCAGTTTCAACGGAACAAACGAAAATTTTAGAAAGCTTCAAAACAAAAAATAGCGACAGACTTTAATCTTTTTAGACCTTTAATAAAAGGGCTTATCCTTGCAATATATGTGTTTATTAGTTCTTTTTTTAGATAGAAATACTATTTTGTACGTGGGAATACATAAATATTACTGTCAAACACACTTTTTAGGTAAGGATGAAAAATCTTTACAATCTAAATTTTAATACACAAAATTCATGATTCATAGAAACTCAAAGTGGAACATTCTCTTCCTTTTTCTTTTTGTATTGACATTTTTTTTTATTGGCACAAGCCAAACAAGGAAAGGAAATTCAATTTATTTCGATACTAGTATTGCAGCTGATGCTACTCCTGCTGTCTTAGCACAATTTATGCAAACTGACGCTAAAACGGTTACTGAAATGAAATTCGAAAAGGGAACGTACCATTTTTATCCCGATAAAGGATTGGAGATTTATGCTCAGGTATCCAATCATAATAATGGTTTGGCTAAAACAGCTTTTCCTATTTTCAATATGAAGAATTTGACGATTGATGGTCAGGGTTCAACCTTTATATTTCACGGAATTATTATCCCTTTTTCTATTGAAAATTCAGAGAATATTAAAGTTCAAAATGTAGCGATTGATTGGGGAATGTCTTTTCATAGTGAAGGTCTAATTGTAGCAAATGATCCTGAGAACAAGACCTTTGATATGCAAATTTCAGATGCGTATCCTTATGAGATTAGAAATGGGCAATTGTATTTTATTAAGGAATATTATGAGCATAATATTGGGCAATCCATTTTATTCGATCCCAAAACTAAAGGAGTGGCGTACAATACCGAAAAATACACT
>NZ_JBAWDL010000158.1:0-62251 GCF_049590715.1 Flavobacterium sp. | reverse complement strand
ACTAAAACCATTTTATCATTAACTATGCCAAATATAAAGTCAAATTACGAACGCTTCCGACAAAAAGTTTATATCATAATCTATGGTACAAGTACTAAGGCAGGGCGCTTGTTTGACCTGATTTTATTAGGACTCATACTTCTCAGCGTCCTTTTGGTTATGATGGAAACTGTGGCAGGATTTGATGCTAAATACCATTTTGAGCTTGTTTTTCTGGAATGGGCGATTACTTTTTTCTTTACCCTCGAATATTTTTTACGCATCCTCACCATCAACAAACCTTGGAAATATATCTTTAGTTTTTATGGCATTATCGATTTGCTTGCTATTTTACCCATGTACTTGTCCTTGTTTTTCCTTAGTTCCAATGTTTTTAGCGTTGTCCGTTCCTTGCGATTGTTACGATTATTCAAAATTCTAAACCATCCACAATTTAACAGTCAATCCGTCCAACTTAAGGATGCAATAAACGCCAGTAAAGGAAAAATCATTGTTTTCATCTATTTTGTACTCATCATTACCATTGTTATTGGTTCCGTGATGTATCTTGTAGAAGGTAAAGAAAGTGGTTTTACCAGTATTCCCGCAGGAATCTATTGGACTATAGTAACCCTGACAACTGTGGGATATGGGGATATTTCTCCCGTTACACCGCTGGGACAATTCATTGCCTCTTTTGTAATGATTTTGGGATATGGTATTATCGCCGTTCCCACTGGAATTGTTTCGGCTGAAATAGCCAAAAGAAGCCATTCTTCGACCCAACATCCAGAAGCACCTTGTTCAGGTTGTGGATCTGATGATTATCCTACTAATACCAGATTTTGCCCTCAATGCGGCCATGTTTTAAAGAATTAAAATCCATTTATGAAGCTAATTCCAGCTATACACTACAACTCCTCCTCCTTCAAGTTGTATTTCTAAGTTATAAAAGGAGCTTCTAAAGTCGCTCTTTTATAACAAGAAATACTAACTTGCAGTCGTCCGGGGTTTTCGTTTCTATCTGGGCTAAAAACTATGAAGTACCTAATTACTATTATCGGTCCCACAGCCATTGGCAAAACAGCATTGAGCATTCAATTAGCGAATCATTATCAATGCGAAATTGTTTCGTGTGACAGCCGTCAGTTTTTCAAAGAAATGACGATCGGAACTGCAGTTCCCAATCCCACCGAATTGGCTTCGGCAACGCATCATTTCATTCAAAATAAATCCATTTTTGAAAACTACACCGTAGGCGATTTCGAGAAAGAAGCTATAACTAAAATCGAAGCATTGTTTCAAACCAATGATTATGTAGTTTTAGTAGGCGGTTCAGGATTATACGTCAATGCTGTACTAAAAGGTTTTGATGAATTCCCTGAAATAGATCCTGCTATTCGCACCGAAGTAAATTCGAAGTACGAACAATTAGGCATCGGATATTTGCAACAGCAACTCCAAGCCTTAGACCCAGACTATTTTCAATCCATCACAAATGAAAATGCTCAAACGTTACAAAATCCGCAACGTATGATGCGTTTTGTGGAAGTCTGTATTGGATCAGGAAAGCCATATTCTTCCTTTTTAAACCAAAAAACCAACAGTCGATCCTTTACTCCTATTCTCATCGGATTAGAAGCTATTCGTCCTGTGATGTACAACCGCATTAACTTGCGTGTGGACATCATGATAAGCGAAGGGCTTTTGGCTGAAGCCAAAAAACTATACGCTCATAAAGAACTGAATGCATTGCAAACCGTGGGCTATAGAGAATTGTTCCAGTATTTTGATGGCGAAATCAAACTAGATTTTGCAATCGAAGAAATCAAAAAAAATACCCGCCGTTTTGCCAAACGCCAACTCACTTGGTTCAAAAGAGATAAAAACACCAAATGGTTTGATTTTTTGACTCCAAAAAAAGAAATAATCAAATATATTGAAGGAATCTTGAATCGATAACTTAATTCAAAATCAAATAAATTCCATATTCCAATACCGAACGAATAACTCCTAACCAATAACACATAACTTTTTAACTAAAACCAAAAATGCCTCTATCACCTCTATTCACCTCTGTTTATAGCAAAGAATACGAAATTAATTTCACTCAATGCTTACCATCTGGACGTTTAAAATATACGGAGTTATGCAACTTATTACAACTCACTGCTGCTACTCACGCAGATTTAGGAGGTATCAGTTTTAGTGATATGCAAGAATTTGATCAAGCTTGGGTACTAAGTAGAATGCGTGTAGAAATTACTGCTTTGCCACAATGGCGTGATGTGGTAACGGTAAAAACTTGGATCAATACTTTAGAAAACTCGCGCTCAATTCGTGCTTTAGAAATCTATGTTAACAACAAAAAAATTGCGGGATGTGAAACTTTTTGGGCAGTATTTAACACTAAAAAACGTCGTCCTGAACTGCTTAGTTTACCACACGATCATTTCGTGTTATTCCCAAACTTAAAAGCAACAGCAGAAGCGTTTTCTAAAATAGACATCAACCCAGAAAAAGAAGAAGTTTTTGAAAAAATAGTTATTCTCTCTGATTTGGATATTGTCAACCATGTTAATAATGTCAAATATTTAGAATGGTGTATGGATCTAGTCGACGAGAAAATTATTTTAAATCAAGAAATAAAAAGCTTTGAAATGAATTTTATGCAAGAACTTTCTCTTAGAGATAAAGTAGTAATTCATGAAAACATCTCTACAAAATCTATTGTTTTTAGTATTACTAAAGAAAATAAAAATTGTTATGCTTTACAATTGAATTTAATCTAAATAAATTTTTACACTATTTTGCAAAATTGGAATTACATCCGTTTCAAAACAAGGATTCTTCTTTTGCCAAATTTTATTGCGTGGTGATGGGTTAAGGAGCAAATGATCATTTTTCCTTTTTCAGGGAAACAAAATCCCATAGGAATTAAAGCAAACAAATCTGGATTATAAAATTGCGCTTTGGTAACATTCAACTAACGTCGTAATTCATTACCACTTTGATCATCCCTAGGAATACTAGATTCTTGTACTTTTTAGCCAGGAGGTTGTCTTATAATAACAATTTAGGTTTTTGAACTCGCTTGCACTACTGGTCGTGGCACATATGGTAAAAACAACTCAAATACGGTACAACTTTTAATGTTTTCTAATAATTGTTTCATCAGGACTTGAAAAATAGTAAAGAAATTCGCAACTAATTTTATAAAAAAAAGCTCCGATTTCTCGAAGCTTTCAATTATTACTCTTTTTTGACTACTAGTCTAAATCCTTCTCCGTGAATATTTAGGATTTCAACATTTTCGTCTTGTTTCAAATACTTACGTAATTTAGCGATATATACATCCATACTACGTGATGTAAAATAATTATCATCTCTCCAGATTTTAGTCAGTGCTAATTCCCTTGGCATTAAATCATTTTCATGAAGGATCAACATTTTCAATAATTCATTCTCTTTTGGAGATAATTTGGTTGGCTCATTATTAGCAAACGTTAAGAAACGTAATTTTGAGTTCAGGTGAAATTGTCCCACATTGAATTCAAACTGTACTTGTTCTGCTTTTACATCAGAAGATTTACGTTGGATAATAGCCTTAATCTTCATCAATAAAACTTCTGAATCAAAAGGTTTGTTCAAATAATCATCAGCTCCCGCTTTATATCCTTTTAGAACATCTTCTTTCATTGACTTCGCTGTTAAGAAAATAATAGGCACTTCGCTATTTTTTTCTCTAATTTCTTTAGCTAATGTATAACCATCTTTATATGGCATCATGACATCCAAAATACACAAATCATAGTTGTCTTTTTTGAATTTTTCGAAACCTTCCATACCATTTTTGGCTAAGGTAACATCAAAGTCATTTAGCATTAAATAATCTTTTAGAACTGCACCAAAATTCAAATCGTCCTCAACTAAGAGTATTCTTTTATTTATATTTTCCATATCTTAATTAATTAATGGTATTTTTATAATAAAGGTACTTCCTTTTCCCTTTTCACTTTCTACATAAACTTGACCATTATGGTCTTCAACAATTCGTTTTACATAAGCCAATCCAAGACCGTGTCCTTTTACATTGTGAATATCACCTGTATGTTCTCTGTAAAACTTTTCAAAAACTCTTTTCTGAGCGACTTTACTCATTCCTAATCCCCTATCTTGGATTTTAATCAGAATCATATCTTTAATATTCTCTGTATAAATATCAATTTCAGGAGGCTCAGGTGAATATTTAATAGCATTCTCTAAAATATTAACGACCACATTTGTAAAATGTCCTTCATTAACCAATACACTATTGCGATTCGCTTCAAAATGACTCGTAATTGATCCCTCTCTATCTTCTAAAATCAAACTTACATGCTCGATAGCATCTTCTATTATTTCCTCAATATTAGTCGATTCCTTTTCAATATCTAATTCTTTTTTCTCTAGTTTCGAAATTCGTAAGACATTCTCAACTTGAGCATGCATACGCTTATTTTCATCCCGAATCATTTGTAAATACTTAAAGACTTTTTCTTTGTCTTCTATAATTTTCGGGTTCTTTATGGCATCTAAGGCTAAATTAATTGTCGCAATAGGTGTTTTGAACTCATGCGTCATATTATTAATAAAATCCGTTTTGATTTCTGATATCTGTCGTTGTCTTATTAGTTGATTTAAAGCGCTAGTATAAGCAATCAAAATAATCAGTGTAAAGATGATCGATAAGATTGTAATACTTACCAATTCAGATAGCAAAAATTTCTTTTTATTTGGGAACATGACAAATAACTTGTATTTATCATTTCCTTCATTATCAGAAAATACTGGAATCGAATATCCTTCTTCTTTATTACAAAAACCACTTGATTTTATTTTTGACTCTACACCATTATTATAAATTGCAAATTCAAACTTAGTATTAACTCCGTATTGCTCTAATTCTTTTTTAATTAGTTTTTGCAATTTCTCATTAGTAGTACGTTCTTCTAGTGGCATTACTGAGGCAATATCCTTAAAGAATATTTCAAATTGAGCATTATCTAGAATATCTAAATTTCCTGCTTTTTCAATTTTAATGTTTGGAGTCAAATTCTGTTGAAAGTTTGGTTTATCAATATTGATATTATTATAAACCTCTGTCACTCTCTTAGAGCTAAAATTTTTAAATCTTTCGCTATTAAATTTTTTATCAAAGAACGATGAAGATATATTGTAATCTTCAGATATCACACTATTCGAATAAACGATTGTTTCATTCGTTTTTGGGTTTTTTTGAACATAATAAAACTCTAGCAAGTCATCTTTTTGCGGAATTTTACCTGTACTATCTTTGTAATGATTGTATTTGTCATAAAAACTATAAGCTTCTTGTTTTTCTAATTTATCAGCAACATTGCCAATAACTTGTTTAACATGAAATTTAAATTGCTCATCGTTATTTTTAAACGAAGTATTGAACCAATACACCTGAACAAGAATTATGCCTATTAAAGACAAACTCATTAATAAAACTAATAATCTAAAAAACATTTTATTCATCGAAACAAATTTAGCATTTTAACATTCTACAGAATAAAGCATTAACCAAAGATTAACATTTAAGAGTCTTTTTGTTTAATCTTCAAAATTTTAAGAATTTCATCGGTTTTCAGTTTTGCTTTTTCTAAATCAGAATTCTCAATAACAAAATCACTTTTTGAAATCCGTTGTTGATCAGTCCATTGAGCATCAATACGCTTTAAAATATGTTCGCGAGAAGTTTTATCTCGTTTCATAACTCGCTCAATTCTAAGTTCTAATGGAGCTACAATACTTATTATAATATCAAAATTTTTATATGAACCACTTTCAAACAAAATAGCAGCTTCATAAATTACATAAGGGAAGTCTTTTTTTTCAGTCAACCACTCTTTGAAATGCTCCTTAACAGCAGGATGAATAATTGCATTCAGCTGTTCTAATTTGGATGCATCGTTAAACACAATTTCGGCTAATGCTTGTCTAATTAGAATACCTTTATCAAAAACAGTTTCTCCAAAATTTTCTTTAATAGCCTGAATAACAACACTTGATTGCATTATTTTGCGCGCTTCATCATCAGCTATATATATAGGTATACCTTTTGACTGAAAATAAGAAGCGATTGTTGTTTTACCACTTCCAATACCTCCCGTTAATCCAATCGTTTTTGTCATTTTATTAATCTCAATTAAATTCAAAAGCATAGATTTTAGCTAAAATAGCTTGAATATATAAAAATTACAGCCACAAATTAAAATGATTAAAAAGATTAATCTGCGCTAATCCTTTTAATCTGTGGCTAAAAATTAACTTTGAAGACTTAAAGTCTACTTACCAATTATATTATAATCCTATATAAAGTGATTTACTTTTTAAAGAACAATTCTGGGAATGCGGCTTGTGGTTTTTGTCCTAATACAATCACTTTTATATAGGACTCAATAAATCCCATTCCGTAGCCATAAAATTGTTTCCAAGCGGCAACCACTGATAAATACCCAATTTTAGGATTTTTATTTTTAATTGTAGAAGTGATAAACAAGATGACAAAGTATACAAAATACAATTTTAATAAATAATCATTAGCAAAAATTAATAATATTAATGCTATATAAAAACCAATGATAAATAATGATGGAAAAAAGAACGTCAGTTTATTGTATTTAGGGTACCAACTATTCAAAATAGGGCGAGCTTTTCCAAATTTATTTACCTGAATCGTAAATTTATCCCAATCAATACGACGTTTATGATAAACAAAGGCTCTGGTAAAAAGTCTTGTTTCAAACCCTAATTCCCACAAACGAATAGATAAGTCTGGATCTTCACCAGGATGAATATTACCAAAACCATTAGACGCTTCAAAGGCTTTTCGGGACAATCCCATATTGAAACTACGTGGTTGAAATTTTCCGATTTTCTCAGAGCCACCACGGATTCCTCCGGTTGTCAAAAAAGAAGTCATGGTAAAATTAATCGCTTTTTGAATGTCCGAAAAACTGTCTAGCGCACCATCAGGTCCACCAAAACAATCAACATATTTTGCTTGTAATTCGGTAGCCACTTCATTCAAATATTGTTTAGGAATAATACAGTCCGAATCAAAAATGATAAAATAATCACCTTTGGCTTTTAGCATACCGTAATTTCTAGAATCTCCAGGTCCTGAATTTTCTTTGTAGTAGTACGAAATAGACAATTGATTGATAAATTTATTTACGACTTCGTCACAACGAAGCGTAGATCCATCCTCTACCAAAACAATTTCAAATGATTCTTTATAAGTAGATTGTACTAAACTTTCTAAAAGTTCTTCTACTTCGTCTGGACGGTTATAAACCGGAATTATTAAAGAAAACAACATACTCTTACCTGTAATTAATTTTTTAACAAAGATATACTTTATAGCTATAAATAATATTAGATTTTTAAGGTTTTACCACGAAGAAACATAAAGCAAAAATGTAGATTAAATCACCAATTGACAGGACAAATCTATGAGTAAAAAAACGGACCGCAGATTCGCTAATTTTAATATAATGTGGATTGAAAACAAACCGCTTGAAGCGGAATTAGCGCAAATTAATTCGTCCTTTACTTCAGCATTATTTTTTTTGAAATCTATGAATCTGTTGTTATAAAAACGTATGATTTTGCTTTGTAACAAAGTATATTCTAGAATCAGCATTTTTTTTGTATTAACGCAAAATCTGAAATAAAAATTTGTTAATCTACATTCAAAAATCTTTTTAAAGCTTATTTAAACAACTTCAAAACTCTGTCAAAATCAGCTGATGGTAATCCTAACTTTTGAAAAAGGGTAAAATCGTCTTTTACTTTTTGAGTCCAACTTAAGCTATCTGTAAGATTTTGCGTTTGGTATTCTTTGTAAATGGATTTAGCTGCTGAATAGTTATCATTCAACAAATAAGCGTGGGCAAGATTGAGTTTGACAAACAATTCAGTGCTGTCTTTTTGCTCTCCTTCTTTTAGGTATTTGAGTGCTTTGCCATATTGTTTGGTAATCAAATAACAATAACCCAAATTGGAGTAATCCAAAATACTACCTTGATTGTCATTGATAATGGTCGTGTAGTTTTTGATTGCCAAACCATAATCTCCTTTCTTAACAGCTGTATTGGCTGCGCTTCTCAAATCAGCATAAACAGTTTTAGAGACTGTGGTTTCACCATAACAAGCGTTTCCATTGTCTTTGTAAATTTTGGCTTGTTCAATGGTTAACAGTTTTTGAAATTCATCAAAACGGTATTCTTTTTGGATTTTTTCTTCTAAGCAAATACAAAAATCATCTGAACTGGTCATTTTACGAGCTAAAGCAGAGGTCTTGCATTGGTTGATGATGAATTTTCGGTTTTCTAAGGTCCAACCACGACTTAATTTACTATCAACCCAAGGCACAATTTCGACCACAATTTTTTGTTTCATAATCCAATTGGTGCTTTCAAAACCAAACCAGAGCGCCTCTGAATTGTATTTTAAACAAGACGATTTATCTATGGAAAGCCTTTTGGCATCTTTGCTTAAAGGTGTATCTTGTACCAAACATGCCTCATTAGTTTTACCAGTTTTTTGATATTTGGATGCGTTATCTTTATTAGTGAAAATGGCGTATTTACATTTGTCATCTCCTGATATTTTAGACATTAAGAAAACAGCTCCAGCAGAACCTTGACTAATACCTGTAGGATCTGGAATGGCTTTTAGAATAGAGGTTAAACTCCCTGCCATTTGTTGATTCTCGTCGAGAAGGGTGATTCTATAGATAAGTTCAGTAGTTCCTGTAGGCAAATCATCAATTTTGATGATGTTACGATCACGAGCAGAAACGTTAATTTCTTTGATAAAGGCACGATCTTTGTCCCAATACCCTTCTTTTTGAGCAAAAACCGACTGAAAACAAATGCTAACGAATAGCAATACATGTATTTTTTTCACACAAATAATATTAAATAACGGGACTCCTAGCCCTGATGGAAGCGGCATCCTTTTTATTTTTTCTTTAAAAAATAAAAAGATATAGCGGACAGCAGGAATAGCTCCTAAAAAAAATTATAATTCGATACTTTCACCAATAGTTAGCAACATTAAATCTTTGTCTTTATCAAAAAATTTTTGGATGGCTTCTTTGTGATTAATTTCGATATAGCCGAAGGTATCGTAATGAATTCCAAGTACTTTATCACATTCCACAAAGTCCGAAGCCATGATAGCATCCTCGACATCCATAGTAAAATTATCGCCTATAGGAAGAATAGCTAAGTCTAATTTGGTTCGCATAGGAATCAATTTCATATCCATCGTCAACGCTGTATCGCCAGCAATGTAAATGTTTTTATGTTCTCCCTCGATGACAAAACCTCCTGGGTTTCCGCCATAAGTCCCATCAGGAAACGAGCTAGAATGTACTGCATTGACGTATTTCACTTTACCAAAATCAAAATCCCAGCTTCCGCCGTGATTCATAGGGTGGGCTGTAAAACCTTTGGCCGCGTAATATCCTGCAATTTCAGCATTAGAAACTATAACGGCATCTGTATTAGTTGCAATAGCTTCGACATCCAACACATGATCACCGTGCGCATGGGTAAGCAAGATATAATCCGCTTTTAACATATTGACATCAATATGGGCCGCTTTAAGGTTGCCTGTAATAAATGGGTCTACTATAATATTGATGTCTCCAACTTGAATTCCAAGGGATGCATGTCCGTAAAATGTTATTTTCATTTGTATCTTTTTACTAATTACTACTCACTAATAACTATTTACTATTAAAATCTATCTACCACCTAAAAATAAGTTTACCAAAATATCTGAAAAAAAGAAAATCATACACAAAGCCAATAAAACGGAAAGCGCAAAAGTACTTAAGGCTAGTTTTTTCAACTCTGGGTCTAATGTTTTAGGTGTCTTGTTTTTAGAAACGGTAATTAAATGATTAATTAAAGGAATGTAAACCAACAAAAACAAATACTGGTCGAAATTAAACTCATCCAAAAGAGCAAAAATCAATACCAAAAGCATAGCCGTTACAATCAAAAAGTAATGGTATATTTTAGCTTTGGCTCCTCCAATTTTGACAACTATAGTGTTTTTATTGGATTTTCTATCCGATTCTTCGTCACGCATATTATTAAGATTAAGAACTCCTACACTCAATAATCCGATGGCTGCAGCAGGCAAAATAAGTAATACATCAATTTCCTTAGAATACAAAAAATTAACACCTAAGGTACTTACCAAACCAAAGAAAACGAAGACAAACAAATCTCCGTATCCACGGTATCCATAAGCGGTATTCCCAACAGTATAACGAATTGCAGAAATAATGGCTAAAATTCCCAATGCCAAAAAGAACAATGTGTAAAAAATATTAGTATCTGTAAATGCAAAGTAAATCAATAAAACAGCAGATAGTAAGGTTAACATAGCTGTAATTATAATCGCTTGTTTCATTGCTTTAGGTGAAATAACACCTGATTGTATCGCACGCATTGGTCCTACTCTATCAGAATTATCGGTTCCTTTGACTCCATCACCATAATCATTAGCAAAATTAGACAGGATTTGCAATCCTAAAGT
The DNA here is from genome assembly GCF_049590715.1 of Flavobacterium sp. Lineage (GTDB taxonomy): Bacteria > Bacteroidota > Bacteroidia > Flavobacteriales > Flavobacteriaceae > Flavobacterium. Next base: position 51,643 of record NZ_JBAWDL010000158.1, on the reverse strand, counting down.
CGTCAATATAGCAAAGCCAAAAAGTCTCCAGTTGAATACGTCAGTTGGGGTTAATATATCAGTTGTGGGGTGTGCAAGTGCATACATACTTCCAACAATTATCCCTGATACAGATAATGGTAATGTACGTAGTCTTGCTGCTTCAATCCAATGTTTCATTTTATTTGTTTTGTTTGATTTTGTCTCAAGTTTAAGGTTTCAAGTTAACTTCTAACAACGTTAAACTTGAAACTTGAAACTCCTTTTATGGTAACCACTTTTTCTCAAAGTTCGGTTTTCTTTTTTCTAGGAAGGCGTTGCGTCCTTCTTTAGCCTCTTCAGTCATATAAGCTAATCTTGTGGCTTCACCAGCAAAAACTTGTTGCCCAACCATTCCGTCATCGGTAAGGTTCATGGCAAATTTTAGCATTTTGATAGATGTTGGTGATTTAGCCAATATTTCTTGTGCCCATTCGTAAGCGGTATCTTCTAATTCGTCATGAGGAATTACAGCATTGACCATTCCCATTTCAAAAGCTTCTTGAGCGGAGTAATTGCGACCAAGGAAGAAAATTTCTCTTGCTTTCTTTTGCCCCACCATTTTGGCAAGGTAAGCTGAACCGTAACCACCATCAAAACTGGTTACATCAGCATCCGTTTGTTTAAAAATAGCATGTTCTTTACTTGCCAAACTCATATCACATACTACATGTAAACTGTGTCCTCCTCCTACTGCCCATCCTGGAACAACAGCAATTACGACTTTAGGCATAAAACGGATTAGTCGCTGTACTTCAAGAATATTCAAGCGATGTTGTCCATCTTCACCAACATAACCTTGATGACCACGAGCGTTCTGGTCACCACCACTGCAAAAAGAATACACACCATCCTTAGTAGAAGGGCCTTCAGCAGAAAGCAATACTACTCCTATTGAGGTGTCTTCTTGCGCATCATAAAAGGCATCGTATAATTCGGAAGTTGTTTTAGGGCGGAATGCATTTCGAACATTTGGACGGTTGAAGGCAATTCGAGCCACTCCGTTGCATTTCTTATAGGTGATATCTTCGTATTCTTTGGCAGTAATCCAATCCATGCTAAAATTCGTTTAATAATTATAGTGTAAAAATAAATTATTTTTTTGCATTTACTACTATAATACATCATTGAAAACCTAGTAATATTTCTCCCGTTAAACTCTAAATAGTGTTAAAATTCAAATAATAATACCAAGTTTGTGTCGAGTGAAACTAATTTTTCACTAATTTAGACATAGTTAGTTAGCGCATTGGTCAAATATTTACAATCCTAATTAGCGATAACATATTTCACTGATTTATTAACCTAAAAAAAGAATATTTGAAAAACACATCACGCTTTATCACTCTTTTAAGTACGGTACTAAATCTAATCATCGGAAAAGAAGAGCCCAAAAGGGAAGCACTAATTTTTATTGCGATTGATCGAAAATAACACCAAAGGTTGCTTGTTGGATTACTATACTTGATTATTATAATCAACAAAATGAATAAGTAAAATCCAAAGACGGTACACAAACCAACGGTTTTAAGGTTAAATAGCTTCGTTATACTAATAAGCGCTAAAAAAAGATAAGGAAAGAGTACGAGAAGGAAACGTTTTTAGTTTCATTTTGTTAAATAAATATAGCATTTCAAAAATAAGAAAAGCTATAAAAGAAAAAGACTAACCACATTGGATTAGTCTTTTTTTTTATCCTTTTATAAAAGTTTTGAGGTACTAAAGTTTAAAGTTTTTAAATGCTTCCTTCGATCAAATAAATCCCATCTTCTTTAATTTCAATTCTTTTTTCACGGTACAAAGCACCAATTGCTTTTTTAAATGTTTTCTTACTCATTTTCAATACCGTTTTAATATCCTCAGGATGTGAATTATCGTTCAAGCGAAGGAAACCACGGCTCGCTCTCAATTCATCTAATATTTTTTCAGCATTGGGTTCTACATTTTCGTAGCCTTGAATTTGTAACGAAACATCGATTTTGTTATCAGGACGAACATTTTTAATATACCCACGCATGCGGTCACCCGTACGAATCGCATCATCATACACTTCATCTTTGTATAACAAGCCTTTGTGTCTTTCGTTTATGATTACATTAATCCCCAGTTCAGTAATGTGAGATACAATCAAATCGACTTCTTCCCCTTTTTCAACTGTCAAATCATCGTTTTTCAAAAACTGATTCGTTTTACTAGATGCAACTAAACGATTTGTTTTCTCGTCCATATATAAGTAAACCAAATAACGTTTCCCTTTTTCCATCGGGCGGGCTTGCTCCTTAAACGGAACCAGTATATCTTTTTCCATTCCCCAATCCATAAAAGCCCCAACTTGGTTGACATAATTTACACGTAAAAGTGCAAATTCATTCAACAAAATATAAGGCTCTAATGTTGTAGCAACAGGACGCTGTTCGTGATCTAGATAGACAAAAACAATCAGTTCCTCGCCTATATCAAAAACCTTGGGCACATATTTATTTGGCAATAAGACATCGTGAATTCCCTCTGGATCCGTCTCTGGATCACCCAGAAACAACCCAACTTGAGTATCACGTAAAATCTTTAATGCATTGTATTTTCCTAATTTAATCATGGTATGCAATTTTCTAAAGGCGCAAAGGTACGAACTTTGAAAATAGCAATGGCTCCCTTTATTACAAATCCTACTATAATCCTTTTCTAGAGCAGAAAGAACATTCTTAAAAACAGTATATCTTTAGTTTAGCATTTGTTATATTTCACTTTCTACAGTAAAAGAATCCTAAATAATAGGATAAAAAACTAAAAATAATTTGGTGAAAAATAATACTGAAACAAAGTCATTTCATACTTTTTTTGATTGGTTAAATCATTTAATAAAAATCAGAACTCAATAAAACAAAAAAACCTAAAACACTGTATAATAATTAATTGAAACGATTTAATTTTGTAATATAACAATCAAAAAATACACACAGCTTCAATATTAAATGATATAAATATAAAAAAAACTCTTTTTATAAATATCATTTCTAAAATAAATTCAAAATCATGATTTTATTTGATTTTTAAAACTTTATATTTAGGTATTAATTAAAGAGAATTTAGAAGACATGTATTGGTACCAAGAAGATTTAGAACGACTAGAAAAAGAAATAACAGCCTTAAAAACAAATCCTAAATTAATTTTTTACGGAAGTTCCACTTTCACTTTATGGAAGGAATTAACAACAGTTTTTGAAGAATACCATCCTGCTAATTTAGGTTTTGGAGGTTCGACATTAGGCGCTTGCACTTGGTATTTTGATCGTGTATTCGAAAATATAAAAACTCCTGAAGCTATTATCATATATGCTGGAGAAAATGATTTAGGTGAAGGAAGACATCCTGAAGAAGTCATTTTATTTTTAGAAAATTTAATACATAAAATAAGAACTAAATATGGCAACATACCTTGTTCTTTTATATCTATCAAACCTAGTTTTAATCGTTGGTATTTAAAAGACAGTATTCGTTTTACAAATACTACTATCCAAAAATTATTATCCAAAGATTCTAATTTTCATTTTATAGATCTCTTTGATTTAATGTTGAATAATGAGGGGACACCAAATCCTAAATACTATATAGAAGACGGGTTACACCTTACCCCTGCTGGTTATCAATTATGGACTGAAATTTTAAATAAGCATCCTGAAATTTTCCCCCTGAAAAAGCTTCAAAAAATGTAGTATAGTGTTACTCATTCACATTCTAAACAAGGTGTCATGAAAAGAGAATATCACAAATGGTATAGTCCTAATCTTGAAAAAGAAATGGAGCTTCTTGTATTTGGCCATGCAGGTACCAAAGTCGTGTTTTTTCCTCCACGAATGGGGCGTTTTTACGATTATGAAAACTGGAGCATCATTGCCGCAATAGAACATAAAATTACGAATGGTGATTTACAAATTTACTGCGTAGATAGTGTAGATTTAGAATCTTTTTACAATAGCTTTTGTCATCCTGGTCATCGAATTTATAGACACATTCAATATGAAAAATATGTTCTTGAAGAAGTATTAACATTAGCAAATTTAATTAATCCAAATCCAAATATAATTTCAGCAGGATGTAGTTTAGGCGCTTATCATGCTGTAAATGTTGCCATGCGACATCCTCATTTATTTTGCAAAGTAGTAGGAATGAGCGGACGCTATGATCTTACAAAATCAAATGGCTATTTTCAAGATTTACTAAGCGGGTACCATAATGACTTTATATACTTTAATATGCCTAATCAATATTTAAAAAATATTGAAGATCCAACTTTAATTCATCAATTGAAACAAATGGATATAGTATTGACTATTGGTAAAGAAGATCCGTTCTTACAAAGCAATCACAAACTGTGTGGTATTTTAGATGAGAAACAAATTCCATATCAATTATTCGAATGGGATGAAGAAGCCCATAAAGCCTGCTATTGGCGGAAAATGGCAAACCTGTATTTGTAAAAAAAACTAATTAATTGAATAAACATATTCAATCCTTTTTTTATTCATCAAGCATTAATTCACAAAGTCTTTAAAATTGATAGTATGCAAATTATCAATTGCCAATGATTATAACAAAAAAGTGAGTTTATTCCCTTTGAACCTCCGTTGACAATGTTTATATTTGCAACCTTGAAAAAAACACAAAATGAAGATATCTTACAATTGGCTTAAACAATTCATTAAAACAGACTGGAAATCAGAAGAAATGTCCGATTTACTAACTGATTTGGGACTTGAAGTAGAGGGTGTAGAAAAATACCAATCCGTAAAAGGTGGATTAGAAGGAATTGTTGTTGGACACGTATTGACTTGTGTTCCTCATCCCGATGCTGACCGATTAAAAGTTACTACTGTTGACCTAGGAAATGGTACACCAATACAAGTGGTGTGTGGCGCTACTAATGTTGCCGCAGGTCAAAAAGTACCCGTTGCCACCATTGGAACCATTTTATATGATAAAGAAGGAAATTCATTTGCAATAAAAAAAGGAAAAATCCGTGGGCAAGAAAGTCATGGAATGATTTGTGCAGAAGATGAATTAGGTTTAGGAAATGGTCACGAGGGAATAATGGTCTTAGACGAATCTCTAGCGCCTGGAACTCCAGCAGCTCAAGTATTCAAAATAGAAAATGACGAAGTTTTTGAAATAGGTTTAACTCCAAACCGTGCTGATGCAATGAGTCATTTAGGAACAGCACGCGATATTAGAGCAGGATTGACTCAAAAAGGGATTAATGTTGAATTAATCACTCCTTCCATTAGTAACTTTAGAATCGATATGCGAACTTTGAAAATCGATACTAAAATAGAAGATATTACTTTGGCACCAAGATATTGTGGTGTTTCTATTTCAGGGATTACTGTAAAACCTTCGCCAGCGTGGTTAAAAGACCGATTAAAAGCAATTGGTATAACACCCAAAAACAATATTGTCGATGTTACAAATTATGTTTTACATGATTTAGGACAACCTTTACATGCTTTTGATGCCTCAAAAATCAACGGGAAAATCATTGTAAAAACAGTTGCAGCAGGAACTAAATTTACAACTCTTGATGATGTAGAACGTACTCTCCACGAAGAAGATTTGATGATATGTGACGAAAAAGGTCCGTTGTGTATTGCAGGGGTTTTGGGTGGTTTAAAATCAGGAGTTACAGAACAAACTAAAGATATTTTTATTGAAAGTGCCTATTTTAACCCTGTAAGCATTCGAAAAACAGCCAAAAGACATCAATTGAGTACCGATGCTTCTTTCCGTTTTGAAAGAGGAATTGATCCAACCATTACGGCTTATGCACTTAAACGTGCCGCAATTTTAATCAAGGAAGTAGCGGGTGGTGAAATTACTTCTGAAGTAAGTGATATATACCAAAAGAAAATTGAAGATTTTACCGTTTTTGTAAACTTCAAAAATGTAGCTAAAATTATTGGTCAAGAAATCCCAAAAGATACAATCAAACAAATTTTAGTTTCATTAGACATCAAAGTAAATAGTGTTTCTGAAGCAGGATTAGGAATCACCATTCCTGCTTATCGCGTGGATGTACAAAGAGAAATTGATGTGATCGAAGAGATCTTAAGGGTTTATGGATACAACAACATTGGTTTTTCAGGAAAACTAAATGCTACAGTATGTAACGCTCCAAGAAATGAAGATTATAAAATCCAAAATATAGTAGCCTCACAACTGAACTCTCAAGGTTTTCATGAAATGATGGCTAACTCGTTAACAACAGCCGATTATGTAAAACTTTCGGAAAATCTAAAAGAAGAACATAATGTAACGATGTTAAATCCTTTGAGTAATGATTTAGCCACAATGCGTCAGTCTTTATTATTTTCTGGATTAGAAGCCATTTCATATAATATTAACCGTAAAAACAGTGATCTAAAATTGTTTGAATTTGGAAAATCCTACCATAAATTTTTATCTGGGTTTGAAGAACAAAAACATTTAACATTATTCCTTACGGGAAATCGCAATAGCGAAAGCTGGAGTAACGCTCAAACGCCATCTAATTTCTTTTTATTCAAAGGATATGTAGATGCTGTCTTAGCACGTTTTGGAATTCAAAAAACACAAAACTCACCGGTTACCTCAGATATTTTCTCAGAAGGTGTTGCTATTGGTACTGGTCATAATGCTTTAGTAGAATTTGGAGTAGTAAAGAAATCTGTTTTAAAGCATTTTGGAATTAAACAAGAAGTTTTCTACGCTGATTTCAATTGGGATGCCATTTTAAAAGCTATTTCACTTAAAATCAAATTTACAGATATTCCAAAATATCCTGAAGTTCGTAGAGATTTAGCATTACTAATTGATCAAGAAGTGACTTACGATGCTATTTATGCAGTAGCTAAGAAAACAGAAAAAGCGTTATTAAAAAACATCAATCTTTTTGACGTTTATGAAGGTGAAAAACTCCCTGAAGGAAAAAAATCATATGCTTTGAGTTTTACCATTCAAGATAATACCAAAACACTTACTGATGTTCAAATTGATAAATTAATGAGTAAATTACAAGCAAATTTTGAAACTGAGCTAGGAGCTAGTTTGAGATAAAAATATTGTTTTCTAAACTAAAAGCCAATTCTAAAAAATTATAGAATTGGCTTTTTTTTTGGGAAGCCCCCTAAATTATACTATAAATTCTTAATTACAAATTCACTTCGTCTATTGAGCTCATGTTGTTCCTCTGAACAAGGATTGCATTTTACGGCTGGCACTGTAGCACCATATCCTTTTGTCATAATTCTATTTTTTTGTATCCCTTGACTTATTACATATTCACCTGTTGATTGGGCTCTATTTGCAGAAAGGTTTTTATTATACCTATCGTTTCCACGGGAATCTGTATGCGAACCTATTTCAACCACCATTTCAGGATATTTCTTCATCAACTCCACTACCCGATTCAAAATAATTTTAGAATCTTTACGGATGTACCATAAATTGTAATCAAAATAAATGGGATCAGTCTTAATAACCAGTTTATCTTTTTCTTTAACCACATCTTTTTCTAAGGAGATGATAGAAGCAAGTTTTTCTTTTTTCTTAGCTTTTGCAGTTTCAACAGCTTTTTCTTCAGCAGCAATTTTATTTTTTTTCTCTTTATCAGCAAGAGCTAATGCTTCTGTTTTTTTAAACAATTCAGCAGCGTCATCTTTTTCTTTTTGTAAAGCTAGTGCTTGCTCTTCTTCCATTTTTATGGTTTCCAATGATTTTAAAGCCATCGAACCATCGTTCTTTTTAAAACGTATTTCATTGGTTTGAATCGTTTTAGAATCATTAGTAAAACCTTCTTTAGATGCAAGAACTGAAAACGTCGTCTCACAAGTAACCGTAAAACTAAACATACCATCAGTTAAAGTCTGGATTTTTTCTAATTCGATTTTTTCTTTATTTAATAAAATTACTGTTGCATTTTCCAAAGGCAATTTTGTATCCACATCAATTATAGTTCCAGCTATAAATTGTTTACAATCTTCAACAATTAAAGGCTTCATTTCATTAAATTCATATATATCATCTCCTCCTCTTCCTCCAGGTCTATTCGAAGCAAAATATCCATGTGTAGTTTCATTTTCCATCCAAAAAGCAAAATCATCAAAAGGAGAGTTAACGGGAAGCCCTACATTTAAAGGAGTTGAAAAGGTGTCTCCTTGAATTTTAGAAACAAAAATATCCATAGCGCCAAACCCCATATGACCATCTGATGAAAAATAAAGTGTATTATCTTTAGAAACAAATGGAAATTGCTCTTTTCTTATTGTATTAATTTGAGTCCCTAAATTTTTAGGAGCACTATAATTCCCTCCTATAATATCAACAGAAAACAAATCAAATGATCCTAATGAACCAGGCATATCAGATGCAAAATACAATGTTTTTTCGTCATAACTTAAAGCAGGATGTTCAACGGAATAAGTATCACTATTGAAAGGTAAAACAACAATATTTGTCCATTTTCCGTCTTTGAATTCTGCTTTCAAAATTTGTAAGGTTGAAAATTTACTTGCTGTATGTCTTCCTTTTTTAGAATTGTTTCTTGTAAAGTAAACTGTTTTTCCATCTTTAGTAAACACAGCATTAGACTCGTGAACAGAAGTATTCAATTCTTTTGAAAAAGAAATACCAACCGAATCCTTAACCATTTTATTTTTTACTGGCAATTGTAATAAATCCAAATACAATTCGTCATTCCATTTATATACTTTATCAAAAAGAGAAGATTTAGTTTTTACTCCTGAATAAATTAGATTTTGCCCCAATTGAACAGCTGAAAATTCAGATTTAGGTGTATTAATTGCTAAATTTTTTATCTCAAAACGACTACCAATAGCAACTACATTTTCCAGGGTTTTTAATTCTTTTTGAAAATCAGCAATAGCTTGAGGAGTGGCTGAGTTTGTCAAAAAGTCGAGTGTAACTGCATTGGCTTTTTTCAAATCACCAGTTACTTTTAAAGTTTGCATGTATCTAAAGTAATACTCTTCGGTCATGTCCTTTTTATAATTGGCAAACAACCATTGGTAAGGATATTGTGCTTTTACATATTCATGGGTAAAATAATAACTATCTGCTAAGTTTTTAGCAATTGTAAAACTAGGTTTTTTTTGCATTGCCAATTCATAGATAGGAATCGCTTCACTATAAAATGTACGATCAAAAAATCGTTGTGCTCTTAATAAATCTGGGGCTTGTGCATGAACAAACTGCAATGACAACACAAGTATAAATAGGTATATTTTTTTCATTTTTTTTTATTTAGAAAAATCTTGGTGATTTATCGAATCTTTTTCCTAATACATCTAAATTGAACAAAAGGAACAATTCATGAGAACCTGAACTATATTTCCCTAAGTTTGATAAAGTATAATCATAAGCGTAACCTACTTTGATAACAGGAGACACTCTTACATTCATCAAAGCGCTTATAGCGTCACCAATACGATAAGCCGCACCTAGTTCAAATTGATCTTGGTACAAAACATTTGCTGAAACATCTAAATTTAAAGGTGCTCCATCTACAAATTTGGTAAGGAAAGCTGGTTTTAATTTAAACGAATCTGACAATTCAAATACATATCCTGCTGTCAAAAAAGCATGAATACTTTCAGATCCGTAACCACTAATTCCTGAATTATTTATAATATGTTTAGAATTCAATAAATTGGGCGCAGACAGTCCTATATAATAGGTATCCGTAAAATAATACGCTCCAATTCCAACATTAGGTTTCACGAAATTAGTACTCTCAAAAGCTAAATCAGGAGTGCTACTTTCAAATTTAAAACCATTAAAATTAGTTTGTATAGAAGTCGCTCCCGCTTTTAAACCTAAAGAAAGTTTATGTTTTTCATCCAGTTGAAGCACATAAGCAAAATCAGCATAAAAATTATTCTCTTTTTTGGCACCATCACCAATATCATCTGATATCATGGAGAAACCCATTTCTATTTTTTTATTCACAGGTAGATGTGCAAACACAGTCAAAGTTTTGGGTGCTCCAACTGCTCCTACCCACTGGGTTCTGTAGAGTGTTCCAATATCCAATACGGAACGTGTATCTGTAGCATAAGCAGGATTAACTACATTCATATTATACATGTATTGCGTATATTGAGGATCTTGTTGGGCTGAAATAGTTATTATATAAAATAAAAAAACTACTACTAGTATTGTTTTTTTCATTTGAATTTGAGGATTATGAGAATAAAGGGATTATCTATTTAAGTACAAACGCCCTTGTTTGGGCATTTTATTCCCTTTATTGAAATTAATAACATAAAAATAAACCCCATTAGGAGCATACCCATCGATTGCTAAACTAGCATCAGAAGTTTTTCCGTCCCATTCTGGTTTTTGTTTATTTCCATGAAACATACTATTTCCATATCTATTAAAAATTTCAAAAGTAAAATTAGGATAGATATACTCAATATTTGGAATTCTAAAAGTATTATTTACTGTATCTCCATTAGGCGAAAATCCATCTGGAATAAAAAACTCAGGAGTTTCATTACAATTAGATAATGATACAGTAACCACGAGTGCATCTGAAAAACAGTTTATAGTGGATGAAAAATCAATTCCATAATAAGTACCTCCGTCAATTAATTCAGTGGTAGAACTTATTTCATTACCATGGATAGCTGCATCATACCATTTCAAGTCTCCGTTATTTATGGTATTTGCGGTCAAATCTAAAATGGTAGGTTTGTTTAATCCACAAAAATTTTGACCATCAGTATTTAATGTTGGCATGGCTAATTCTTTGATCTCTACTTGAGATTCTGCTCTACCAGATTCACACCCTGTTAAGGAATTTACTTCTTTAACAAAATAAGATCCTGTACTTAATAAGGTACTTGCATTTAAAACAACGGTACTTACAACAGAACTAAACCACTGATATTGAGTGCCATTTGGAATTAAATCACCAACTGTTTTCATCTCGTTCTTACAGTATTTTGGATTAGTTGTAATTGGAATACTAGGAAGGGTATTAATAGTGAAGTTTTTAGTCCCATTAGAAATCGAAGTACGACATCCACCTGTATTATCAATTATATCATCAATTATAAAAGACGTATTTCCTGAATTGATTACACTACTAGGTGGTATTGTAAAACTAGTATTTCCCGACACAACTGTTAAAACAATCGTTTGATTTGTTATAGTATTGGCACCAGTTAATCTATAATTTAAAGTAATATTAGTCAAGAGACCAAGCCCTGAAAGTTTTACAGGCAAAGCCTTTCCTTCGCAAACATTAGTAATATCAATAGCTAAGGTACTAAGGTCTGTTAATGATTTAACGATAAAATTTTTAGATAAATTGGATGAATTTGTACAGCCCGTGGTTAAATTAGTAATTTGAGTTATGGTGATTGTTGAATTTCCATCGATAGAAATTATACTTGAAGGAATAGTGAATGTAGCTATTCCTCCAGTAATTGTAAAAACTACTTGTTGATTTGTAGCTGTATTTTTTCCATACAAATTGTAGTTAATACTATAATTACCATCCTCTAAATTTGAAGTTCCTGAAAATGTTACTAATGCCTCTGTTCCTTTACATACAGGATCAATTGTTAAAGTAGCTAAGTCAATTTTCGGTAATGGATAAATATGCAATACATCTGGAATACTAACATTTGTTGGACAAGCTCCCAGACTAGTTACACTCGCAATGTTATTAATAGTAACAGTATAATCACCTACTTGTTGAAAGTTAATAGATCCAATAGGAAAACTAAGGACTCCATTTGTAAAATAAGATTCTACAGTATTGCTTGTTATCCCCGATGCACTCAATATTGAATATTGAACAGAATAATGACCGTCAGGAACGTTCTTAATTCCTTTAGTAATAACAGCATTATAAGTTGCAGTAGTGATTTTATTTTCACAAATATCAGCGTTTACCTCTAGTTTTGCACCTGTGAAATCAAGTTGTTCTTCGATAATAATGGTAACTATTGCTTTCTTAATAGTACAAATAGGATTCGTTGGAAATACAGTATAAGTGAATTTATAAGTACCAGCACCAAAATTGTTGTAAATATTCTGAACGTTTATCTTGCTATCCTTAGCATTCGATAATTCAGCTGTTCCTGATTCACTCCATTCTCCTTCTGGATCAGCACCAGTCAATTTAGTTGTTAAATCAAAATCAGAATATAATGCTAAGTTATCTGAACTACACAGTAATAAAAAATCTCCAATACCAGGTTTTGGAGCTCTAAAAATTGTTACGTTTACAGTGGAAGATTGTGCGGGACAAGTTCCTATCGCAGGCATCGTATACGTATAGGAATGCTTGCCTAAACCTGGTACACTTGCATTTAAAACACTACCAAATAATCCTCCTTTACCATCGTCATCAGTCCAATTACCATTAGATTGTGGGCTCAAAAAATTACCATTAAACCCTTGAAATAAATTAAAATTAGAATTATCATCACAAGCAGAAATGTCAGGACTTGATACTCCTGAGTAGCCACCCACGGTAACTGAAATTGTAGCAGTATTAATGCCACAACCTTGATTACTTGTGTAGGTATAGGTATAAATACCACTATTTTTTATAAGTTGAACATTTAAACTACCATTAGTCTCCAACCCTCCTGAGAATTTATTATCAGTCCACGTACCTCCTGCAATTGGAGTTCCTTTTAATTCATTAAAAAGATTAATACTTTGGCTACTTATATCAGTAATATTACAAACTGTAATAGCATTATCTTCACCTGCGCATTGAGCATGAATGTTCGTGGTAAAGTAGAATAAGATCAGAATTAGCAAAAATATTTTTTTGCTGAAAAGTAATTTTAACACCATAAAATTCAATTAATTTTAAGCTAAAATAAACTATTATGGTTTACATATATAAGATAATTAACAAAATTGTAGAGATATCTGTAAAAAAAAAAAGTTTCTAAAAATCAAAATGATGAATAATGATAATAAGAAGCAATAAAAAAAGGATATCCGTATTAGATATCCTTTTTAAAATATAAATCATTCAGAAATTAACCCCTGATTAGTTTTTTGTATTTCAATCGTTTTGGAGTTAAATCTCCTCCTAAACGTTTCTTTTTGTTTTCTTCATATTCAGAGAAACCACCTTCAAAGAAATACACTTCAGATTCTCCTTCAAAAGCAAGGATGTGTGTACATATCCTATCTAAGAACCATCTGTCGTGAGAGATTACTACTGCACAACCTGCAAACTGCTCCAATCCTTCTTCTAAAGCACGAAGTGTGTTTACGTCCAAATCATTGGTAGGCTCATCCAGCAATAATACATTTCCTTCTTCTTTCAACGTCATGGCAAGGTGCAAACGGTTACGTTCACCACCTGAAAGTGTTGCTACTTTTTTATTTTGATCACTTCCACCAAAATTAAAACGACTTAAATACGCTCTAGAATTCACTTGGCGCCCCCCCATCATGATTAATTCTTGACCATCACAGAAGTTTTCCCAAATCGATTTATTAGGATCTATATTGGAGTGGGCTTGATCGACATAAGCAATTTTTACAGTTTCACCAACAGTAAATTCACCACTATCCGTTTCTTGCTCTCCCATAATCATTCTGAAAATAGTGGATTTACCAGCACCATTGGGTCCGATAATTCCAACTATTCCAGCTTGTGGCAAAGTAAAGTTCAAATTGTCATATAATAATTTATCCCCAAAAGCCTTCGCTACGTTTTTAGCATCAATCACATTGGTTCCTAAACGAGGTCCATTAGGAATATAGATTTCTAATTTTTCGTCTAATTCTTTTTGGTCTTCATTCAATAATTTATCGTAGTTCTGTAAACGTGCTTTTTGTTTTGTTTGACGTCCTTTCGCACCTTGACGAACCCAGTCCAACTCACGTTCTAAGTTTTTTCTACGTTTTGAAGCTACTTTTTCTTCTTGAGCCAAACGATTAGATTTTTGATCTAACCAAGACGAATAATTTCCTTTCCATGGAATACCTTCTCCTCTATCCAACTCTAAAATCCATCCAGCTACGTTATCCAAGAAATATCTATCGTGCGTTACAGCGATTACTGTTCCTGCATATTGTGCTAAATGTTGCTCTAACCAGAGTACAGACTCTGCATCCAAGTGATTCGTAGGTTCATCCAGTAACAATACATCTGGTTGTTTTAATAACAAACGACACAAAGCCACACGACGACGCTCACCACCAGAAAGATTCTTGATAGGCGTATCACCATCAGGAGTACGCAAAGCGTCCATTGCTATCTCTAGTTTAGTATCTATTTCCCATGCACCTAAAGCATCTATTTTATCTTGTAAAGACGCTTGACGATCCATCAATTTATCCATTTTGTCTGGATCAGAATAGTTTTCTTCAAGACCAAACAAATCATTGATTTTGTTGTATTCTTCTAAAACTTCCATCGTTTCAGCAACACCTTCACGAACAATTTCAATTACAGTTTTACTATCATCTAGAATAGGCTCTTGTTCTAAATACCCCACAGTATATCCTGGCGCAAAAACAACATCTCCTTGATAGTTTTTATCAACACCAGCAATGATCTTCAAAAGTGAAGATTTTCCTGATCCATTAAGTCCTAAAATTCCAATTTTAGCTCCATAAAAGAAACTTAAATAGATGTTTTTAAGTACGGCTTTATCTGCTCCTTGGTAGGTTTTACTCAATTTAGACATTGAGAAAATTACTTTTTTATCGTCTGACATTTTTTATTTATTGTTATGTGTTATACCTTTATTAGTTAAAAATTATGTATTGGAATTTCGATTCATAAAAAATTATTTTTTTTTTAAAGTCTCCCTTTCAATGAATTAAACACCCATGAAATAGATAAAAAACCTACTCCAACAGCTGCAAATCCCCAACCTGCCACATCATCATATCTAAAAGCTCCTAAACCAATTAATAAGAACCCCATGAGTAACATAATAAAAGTTGCCCAGCCCAAAACGGTGTTTTTATTCATTCCCATAGTATATAATATTTCAGTAGGCAAATATCGCTAATTTTTAGGGCTAATTAAAAATCTTATAGAGCATTTCTTTTAATAAATCTGCATTTGATAGTGCATTTGCTCCTACACCTTTACTTTTTACATCAATTTCACGTAAAGAAGCGACTACTTGACTGACTTTTCGCATAGGATAATTTCTTATTGCAACGTCATAATCTTTCATAAAAAAAGGACTCACTCCTAGTATTGGAGCTGCAATCTTTGGATTTTTATCTTTCAATCCATGATATTTTAATAATTGGATAAAAAAAGAAAAAACTAAAGCTGTCGTCATTACCATAGGATTGTCTTTAGGATTTTGTGCAAAATTTTCGGCAATAGTATAAGCTTTTAGTTGGTTGCGTTCACCAATCGCTTTTCTTAATTCAAATACATTAAAGTCTTTACTAAAACCAATGTTTTCTTCAATATCATGAGCAGTAATTGTACTTCCTTTAGGTAATATCACCTGTAACTTTTCAAGTTCATTGTTTATTTTACTCAAATCAGTACCCAAAAACTCCACTAACATAGCAGTTGCTTTTGCTTCTATGTTGAATTTTTTTCCTGCCAAAACTCTTTTAATCCACTCTCCTACTTGGTTTTCATATAGTTTTTTACTTTCAAAAACTAAACCATTCTTAGCCAGTGTTTTAGTTACTTTCTTACGTTTGTCAAGGGTTTTGTATTTGTAAGCCATCACTAAAACCGTCGAAGGCATAGGGTTTTCGGCATAGGATTCTAGTTTTTCAATCGTTCTGCTTAATTCTTGTGCTTCTTTTACAATAACAACCTGACGATCAGCCATCATAGGATAGCGCTTTGCTGTTGATACAATATCTTCGATTGTGACATCACGTCCATATAAAACGGTTTGATTAAACCCTTTCTCCTCTTCAGTCAAAATAGTATCTTCGATATAATCGGATAATTTATCAATATAATAAGACTCTTCTCCCATCAAAAAATAAATAGGTTTTATATTTCCAGCCTTTATATCATTTACAATTTTTACTACTTCGTCCATTCAAAATGTATGTTTCAAGTTCAAAGTTTAAGGTTTAAATTTTTCATTTCAACAACTTGAAACTTTAAACTTGAAACCTAAAACTATTTTATATTTTTGCTTTATGCAACAACTCAATTTTCCTTCATATTCTTTTCGATTCAAAAATAGCGAAAATAAAGTGTCTATCTTTGATGAAATCAGGAAAAAATTCATCATTCTTACTCCAGAAGAATGGGTTCGCCAGCATGTGGTTCGTTTTTTATTGGAAGAAAAAAAAATTCCAAAATCTTTAATTAATGTCGAAAAAGTACTATTTGTAAACGGATTAAGAAAAAGATACGACGTGGTAGTATTTAATTCTGATGGTTCAATAAATATTCTGGTTGAATGCAAAGCACCCGAAGTTAAAATAGCACAAGCCACATTTGATCAAATTGCCCGTTATAACATGACCATGAATGCCACGCTTTTGATGGTAAGTAATGGTTTGAATCACTATTTTTGCCAGATGGATTATGAGAATGAAAAATATCATTTCCTACCTGATTTACCTCAATACAAAACTAATTAAATGAAAATAGCAGTCGTTATACTCAACTGGAACGGAGTCGCATTATTGAAACAGTTTTTACCTTCAGTGGTTGCTTTTTCACAGGAAGCCACAGTCTATATAGCTGATAATGCATCAACAGATGATTCAGTTACCTATGTGAAAAGTAATTATCCAACAGTTCAAATTATTCAAAACAAAGGGAATTTTGGCTTTGCCAAAGGATATAACGAAGCTTTACAAAATATTGAAGCTGATGTTTATGCGTTAGTGAATTCAGATATTGAAGTTACTGAAAATTGGTTACAACCCATTATAAAAACTTTTGTAAACGAATCTCAAACAGCCGTTATCCAACCTAAGATATTGGATTTTAAAAACAAAGCTTATTTTGAATATGCTGGTGCTGCAGGTGGCTTTATTGATCAATACGGTTATCCTTATTGTCGTGGACGTATTTTTGAAACCATCGAAAAAGACAATGGTCAATACAATGATGAAAAAGAAATTTTTTGGGCTTCGGGCGCTTGTTTTTTTATTCGATCAGTTGTCTACAAAGAAATGAATGGTTTTGATGATGATTTTTTTGCACACCAAGAAGAAATTGATTTATGCTGGCGTATTTATAACAAAGGTTATACCATTAAATACAATCCAAATTCCGTTGTCTATCATGTAGGTGGTGCTACATTAAATGAAGAAAATCCTAAAAAAACTTTCTTAAATTTTCGAAATTCCTTATTCATGTTGGTGAAAAACGTCCCTAAGGAATCCTTATTTAAAATTTTATTTTTGCGTTTAACTTTAGATGGCATCGCAGGATTAAAATTTATTTCTCAAGGAAAATGGAAACATTTATGGGCGATTTTAAGGGCACATTTTTACTTTTATCGTTTATTTTTAGTAAATTACAAAAAAAGGAGTGATTATCAATCTAAAAAATATTACCATCAAAAAAGTATCGTTTACAATTACTTCATAAGGAATGGCAAGGTATTTGTTGACTAAAATTAACACTGTTTTGGGAGTATATTTTAAACTTTAAAAACTAAATTTGTAATCAAACTAATTAATGAATTTATGAAAAAAATCGTAGTAGCCTTATCCGTATTAACTTTATTAGCGTCATGCGTTTCTAAAAAGAAATACCAAGAATTAGAAGCTAGAAACAAAGAAACACAAGATTTATTAAATACCTGTACTGTAAAATTAAATTCTTGTTTAGAAGAAAAAGCAGGTCTTGCAGCTTCAGTTTCTGGTTTAAAAGAATACAATCAAAACTTAATTACAACTTCTAAGGATTTAACTATGTTAACTTCAAAAGGAGCGCAAAATTTAGAGAAGTCATTAGAAAGTTTAAAAGAAAAAGACTTAAAAATCACACGCCTTCAAGACGCATTAACTAGAAAAGATAGTGTTACACTTGCACTTGTATCAAGTTTAAAGAGTTCTGTCGGGATTTCAGATCCAGATATCGAAATCAATGTTGAAAAAGGAGTGGTTTACATTTCTATTGCAGATAAATTATTATTCAAAAGTGGAAGTTATAACGTAACTGACCAAGCTAAAGGGGTTTTAGCCAAAGTAGCTAAAGTAGTAAATGATAAACCTGACTTTGAATGTATGGTTGAAGGACATACTGATAATGTTCCTTACTTAGGAAACGGAGTCTTGTTAGACAATTGGGATTTAAGTGTAAAACGTTCTACATCAATTATTCGTGTTTTAACTACTCAATTAGGTGTTAAACCAGAGCAATTAATTGCCGCAGGTAGAAGTTCATATGTGCCATTAGTTGCTAATGATTCATCTGAAAACAGAGCACGTAACCGTAGAACACGTATCATTGTATTGCCTAAAATTGATCAATTCTATGACATGATTGAAAAAGAAATGAAAAAACAAAAACAATAATATAAGTTGTTATTCAAAGAGAGAAAACGTCCTGAACAATCAGGACGTTTTTTTTTGGAGTTTATTTCCAATATTAATGAGTTATTCCAAAAAATGCGTTGTGATATTTCGTGTTTTTTAATGTACATTAGTAATTTAAAAAACCGAAAATTGAAATTAACCTCCAAAATACTACTTATTACACTTGTCTTATTGTTTTCAACAAAACAATACAGCCAACATCAATCCCAATTGATCGTTGAAGTAAATATGGAGAATAAAATTTTAAACATTCAACAAACAATTACATATTACAATCAATCAACTGATTCTATTAATTCCATTGTTTTGAATGATTGGAACAATGCCTATTCAAATGTAAATTCAGCTCTTGCCAAACGCTTTTCAGATGAATTTTACAGAGGATTTCATTTAGCAAAAGAAGAAGAACGAGGCAGGACTCAAAACATAACTATTATTGATGAAAATAAATTATTTCTTTCGTGGCAACGAAATACTACAACACCTGATGTTATTACTGTCAAATTAAGAGAAAAGTTGGCTCCAAACCAAATAACCATATTACAACTAACCTATACTGTAAAAATACCTAGTGATCGTTTTACTAAATTTGGATACGACGATATAGATGGTTTAAATTTGAAAAACTGGTACCTAACTCCGGCCCGATATCAAAATCATCACTTTATAACCTATAACAATGAAAATCTAGAGGACGTTGTCAATGCTATCTCTGATTATGATATTGAATTAAAGATCCCCAAAAACTATTCGGTAATCACAGACTTAAACAGTACTTTTTCTAGTCAAAGGAATACTTTTTCAACATATCGATTGCATGGCGAAAAAAGAACTGATTTTAGTCTTATTTTAGAACTAAAACCTACTTTTGAAAGCTTTAAAAACGAAGATCTTAATGTTATAACCAACTTAAAAGACACTAAATTATCATTCGAACAAAAAGCCGTAATTATTGATTGTATTGTAAAGTATACTTCTGCAATGATTGGGAAATACCCTTTTGATAAAATAGTGATTTCAGAAACGGATTATGAACGAAACCCTTTTTACGGATTAAACCAATTACCTTCCTTTATAAGTCCGTTTTCAGATACTTTTGTGTATGAAATTAAGTTTTTGAAAACCTATTTAAATATTTTTTTAAAAAACAGTCTGGCATTGGATCAAAGAAAAGAAGCCTGGATTCATGATGCTATTCAAGTGTATACTATGATGAAATACATTGACACTAATCATCCCAATAGCAAAATGATGGGAAGTGCCTCTACTTTTAAATTATTAAAAAGTTTTAACTTAACTAATTTAGATTTTAACGAACAATATAGTTATTTCTATATGTTGATGGCTCGAAAAAATCTTGACCAGCCTCTTAACATACCCAAAAATGAATTAATCAAATTCAACGAACAAATCGCTAGTAAATATCGTGCTGGGTTAAGTTTACGCTATTTGGATAACTATCTCGAAAATCAAGTTGTTACTACTAGTATTCAAGAATTATACAAAACAAAAGAAGGACTAGAAATTATAAATGATGATTTTGAAAAAATTTTAAAGAAAAATACTTCTAAAAATATTGACTGGTTTTTCAATACTATCATTAATTCCAGAAAAACAATAGATTATAAATTTGCAAATGTTTCCAAAACCAAGGATAGTGTTTCTTTTAACATTAAAAACAAAACAGGAGTTTTTGTACCAATTCCACTTTATGGGGTGAGTAGTGGTGAAATTGTTTTAAAAAAATGGTTAGAACCTAAAAATGAAGACACTCTTTATACCATTGAACGAAATAATGCCGATAAAATAATTTTAAATTACAAAAACGAAGTACCCGAATACAATTTACGAAACAACTGGAAATCACTAAAAGGTTTTTTTCCAAATAATCGCCCCGTGAAATTTGTTTTCATGAAAGATTTAGAAGATCCTTACTATAATCAAATTTTATATGTACCTACATTAGAATACAATCTTTATGATGGTTTTATACCTGGATTAAGACTTCATAATAGAACAATACTTGATAAGCCATTCAATTTTGACATAACACCAGCTTATTCCATTGGTGCCAAAACATTTTCGGGATCAGGATCATTAATAATTAATCAAAACTATAGAGAAACATCCCTTTTCAATGTAGCATACGCACTCTCAGGTTCTTATTATCATTATGCACCTGATGCTGCTTATACAAAATTTACCCCAAACGTACAAATCAGATTTCGTGACAAAGACTATAGAAGCAATCGAAAAGAGTTGATAAATATACGTCAAGTCATTTTAAACAGAGATGAAAGTAAAATTATCCCAACAGATTTTTCAGAAAACTATTCGGTTTTTGATTTGAAATATTATAACACTAAAACAGAAGTTACAAATCACTTTAGTTTTATGTCGGAAATCCAAGTTTCAAGTAAATTCAGTAAAGCGATAACAGAAGTATCTTATCGAAAATTATTTCAAAACAACCATCAAATTAATTTTCGCTTGTACGCGGGAAGCTTTTTACACAAAAACACAAATTCTGAATTTTTTAGTTTCGCACTAGATAGACCAACGGATTATTTATTTGATTATAATTATTATGGACGTTCCGAAGATACTGGTTTTTTCAGTCAACAGCTGATTATTGCTGAAGGTGGCTTCAAATCAAAATTAAAAACACCCTATGCAAACCAATGGATCACAACTTTAAATGGAGGTTATAATATATGGAACTGGGTGGAAGTTTATGGCGACATAGGTTATTTGAAAAACAAATATCACAACGATACCTTTTTATTCGATAGCGGTATTCGTTTGAACTTAGTTACTGATTATTTTGAAGTCTACTTTCCTGTTTATTCTTCAAATGGGTGGGAAATTGGTCAAAATAAATACAACGAAAAAATACGATTTATTATTACTTTTTCTCCTAAAATTGTATTAAACCTTTTCAATAGAAAATGGTTTTAACCTTACCTTTTTTTTTACACAATAAATACTTATTCACTGATAAAAAAACAAAAAAAAGAAAAAACACTTAAATTTCTATAAAATGTTTAATGTTTTTAAAAGTACATTTTTATTAATGCATTATGAAAATAGCCAGTTTTTAAGTAAATTTGCACCGGCAAGTTATACTTTCATAAACTATGATAAAAGAAAAAAACAATACTGCATTAACATTTGAAGATTTCAAAACCGAAGTGTTGAATGATTACACCATCGCAATAACAAGTAGGGAATGTAGTTTGTTAGGGAGAAAAGAAGTTTTAACAGGAAAAGCTAAGTTTGGAATTTTTGGTGATGGAAAAGAAATCCCTCAAATTGCTATGGCTAAATTCTTCAAAAATGGAGATTTTCGTTCTGGTTATTACCGTGACCAAACCTTTATGATGGCCATTGGAGCATTGACTGTTGAGCAATTATTTGCAGGTTTATATGGAAATACCAACATCCAAGAAGAACCAATGTCAGCTGGACGACAAATGGGTGGTCACTTTGTAACACATAGTTTGAATGAAGATGGCTCTTGGAAAAACCTAGCCCAACAAAAAAACTCCAGTGCTGACATCTCTCCTACTGCTGCACAAATGCCTCGCCTTTTAGGATTAGCACAAGCTTCAAAAATTTACAGAAACATTACTAATATCCCTAACCAATCTAATTTTTCTAACAAAGGAAATGAAATTGCATGGGGAACTATAGGTAATGCTAGTACAACCGAAGGCGTATTTTTTGAAACCATTAATGCTGCTGGAGTTTTACAAGTACCCATGGTAATCAGTATTTGGGATGACGAATACGGAATTTCTGTTCATGCTAAACACCAAACAACAAAAGAAAACATTTCTGAGATTCTGAAAGGCTTTCAAAAAGAATCCAATACAAATGGTCTAGAGTTGATAAGAGTCAAAGGATGGGATTATTCTGATTTGATTGCCGCTTATCAAAAAGCAGATGCTATTGCAAGAGAGCACCATACCCCTGTACTTATTCATGTAGATGAATTAACACAACCACAAGGACACTCTAGTTCAGGTTCTCATGAAAGATACAAAAGCAAGGAACGTTTAGATTGGGAAAAAGAATTTGACTGCGTTAGACAAATGCGCTTATGGATGATTGCTATCAATATTGCTTCACCTGAAGAATTGGATGAAATTGATGCCAATGCTAAGAAAATAGTTTTAGAAGCTAAGAAAAAAGCTTGGATTAGTTTTATTACGCCTATCATCAACGAACAAAAAGAGTTGGTGGAATTATTAGAAAAAATAGCACCCTCAACTGAAAATAAAGAAGAAATTCTTGGGTACGCCAAAAGATTGAAAAGCATCAAAGAACCTTTGAAAAAAGAAATTTTGGTTACTGCTCGTAAAGCAATAAGAATAATTAAAAGTGGGCCTGAAAAAATAGAATTAGTTCATTGGATTGCTACTTTTAATAAAAAATACCAAGACGCTTTCAGTAGAAACTTGTATTCAGAATCTGAATTCAATGTATTTTCTGCCAAAGAAATAGCTCCACAATACAATGAAAATGCCAAACCAGATGTGGATGGTAGAATGATCATCAGAGATAATTTTGATGCTCTTTTTACCAAATATCCAGAAGCTTTAATTTTTGGTGAAGATTCTGGAAATATAGGTGATGTAAATCAAGGTTTAGAAGGGCTTCAAGAAAAATTTGGAGAACTACGCATTGCTGATGTAGGAATTCGAGAAGCAACCATCATTGGACAAGGAATTGGTATGGCTTTAAGAGGATTAAAACCTATAGCTGAAATTCAATATTTAGATTATTTAATCTATGCTATTCAAATCATGAGTGATGATTTAGCCTCTTTACAATATAGAACCGTTGGAAAACAAAAAGCTCCATTAATTATTCGTACTCGTGGGCATCGTTTAGAAGGAATCTGGCATTCAGGATCTCCGATGGGAATGATCATCAATGCCATTAGAGGAATTCATGTATTGGTTCCTAGAAACATGACTAAAGCTGCTGGTTTTTATAATTCCCTTATGGAATGTGACGAACCTGCCGTAGTAATTGAATGCTTAAACGGATATCGTCTAAAAGAAAAAACACCGCTTAATTATGGTGAATTCAAAACACCAATAGGAGTTGTTGAAACCATAAAAGAAGGAACAGATATCACATTAGTTTCTTATGGCTCTACTTTAAGATTAGTAGAACAAGCTGCAAAAGAATTAATGGAAACAGGGATTAATTGTGAAGTTATTGATGTCCAGTCTTTAATTCCATTTGATATTAATCATGATTTAGTTAAAAGCATCATAAAAACTAATCGTCTTTTAGTAATTGATGAAGATGTTCCTGGTGGGGCATCAGCGTATATCTTACAACAAATTATTGAAGACCAAGATGGATATCAATATTTAGACAGCAAACCGCAAACATTAGCAGCAAAGGCTCACCGGCCTGCTTATGGAACGGATGGTGATTATTTTTCTAAACCTTCTATCGAAGACATATATGAAAAAGTCTACGCTATGATGCATGAAGTAAATCCAAGTAAATTCCCGAGTTTGTATTAAATTAAAAAAAACATACATTTTATGAACAGCAATCAACTTAGGTTTATTGCTGTTTTTTTTACATAAAAAAACTGTCTAGAAATAAATCTCTAGACAGTTCTTTATTTTAGGAATAAAATTTAAATTCCCGCAATAGCTTTGATTTCATCAATAATTCTTAATGCCAAAGTATCCGCTTTTTCTTGGGAAGATGCTTCAGTATAGATTCTAATGATAGGTTCAGTATTTGATTTTCTAAGGTGTACCCAATTTTCAGCAAAATCAATTTTCACTCCATCAATTGTAGTAATATCTTCATTTTTATACTTCTCAGTCATAGCTACTAAAATGGCATCTACATCGATTTGAGGTGTCAATTCAATTTTATTTTTGCTCATATAGTATTCTGGATACGAAGCTCTCAAGGCCGAAACCGTCATTTTTTTGTTAGCTAAATGTGTTAAGAACAAAGCAATTCCTACCATACTATCACGTCCGTAGTGTGCTTCTGGGTAGATAATTCCCCCATTTCCTTCGCCACCAATGATGGCGTTATTTTTTTTCATTAAATCAACCACATTCACTTCTCCAACTGCACTTGCCTCATAGGTACCTTTGTGTAAATTTGTAACATCACGTAGCGCACGGGAAGATGACATATTTGATACTGTATTTCCTGGTGTTTTACTCAAAACGTAATCAGCGCAGGCAACCAAAGTATATTCTTCTCCAAACATTTCGCCATCTTCACAAATAAAAGCCAAACGATCAACATCTGGATCTACCACAATTCCTAAATGTGCTTTTTCTTCTACTACCAACTTACTAATATCACCAAGATGCTCTTTTAAAGGTTCAGGATTGTGTGGAAAATGCCCCGTTGGATCGCAATATAACTTTACTACTTCCACTCCCATCAGCTCCAATAATTTAGGAACAATAATCCCGCCTGATGAATTTACTCCATCCACAACTACTTTAAATTTAGCTGCTCTAACAGCATCGACATCCACTAATGGTAATTCTAAGACTTCATCAATGTGAATATCCATATATGCATCATTCACGGTAATTTCGCCTAAACTATCTACATCTGAAAAATCAAATGCTTCGTCTTCGGCAATTTGAAGAATTTTTTCACCTTCAATACCGTTTAAAAATTCCCCTTTTTCATTTAATAATTTTAAAGCATTCCATTGTTTTGGATTATGTGAAGCAGTAAGGATGATTCCACCATCTGCTTTTTCTAAAGGAACAGCTATTTCAACTGTTGGTGTTGTTGACAAACCTAAATCAATAACATCAATTCCTAATCCTATTAAGGTGTTTACGACAAGATTATGAATCATTGGTCCAGAAATACGGGCATCACGACCTACAACCACGGTTAATTTCTCTTTATCTGAATAATTTTTCAACCAAGTTCCATATGCCGAAGCAAATTTTACAGCATCAACTGGTGTAAGATTATCTCCAACTTTACCACCTATAGTACCACGAATTCCTGATATTGATTTTATTAATGTCATTCCTATTCTATTTAAAATTGATTATTTTGATTTAGTTTGCACAAATATAATAATTGAAGAATAAAATAAGTCATTTAGATTTCCTATTTTAGACAAATGAACTTTTTAGCACACATTTATCTTTCAGGTGACAATGACTTAATAAAAATCGGCAATTTTATGGCTGATGGCATTCGAGGAAAACATTATGAAACCTTTCCTACCGAAGTTCAAAAGGGAATTAAATTACATCGAGCCATTGATACTTTTACAGATGCACATCCCATTTTTAGAGAAAGTACAAAAAAATTACATGAACGCTATCATCATTATGCAGGTGTTATAGTTGATGTATTTTACGATCATTTTTTAGCTAAAAATTGGAATACCTATTCGGATGAAGATTTATCTGAATATGTTGCAAAATTTTACAAGTCATTAGAAGCGAACAAAGGTATTCTTACTGAAAGAACCATTCAATTAATGCCATATATGATTCAGCAAAACTGGCTTTTAAGTTACCAAACTATTGAAGGAATTCATCAAATATTAACCCAAATGGATTCTCGTACCAAAAATAAATCTAATATGCGCTTTTCATCTGAAGAATTAAAAATATATTACACAGAATTTGAACAAGAATTTACTACTTATTTTGAAGCTATTCAAATACATGCAAAAGAACAACTTATGAGTTTCAAAAGTTAAAAATTAAGAATTATGAATTTTCTATTATGCCTCGAAAACACATTTAAAGTTTATCGAAATATTGATAATACAGAAAGCATGTCTAAGTACATGAAAAATAAATTCCTCTTTTTTGGCATAAAAACACCACTTAGAAGACGAATATTAAGTGAAATTTGTAAGGATAATAAAAATGAAATACAATTAACGCCAAGAGAAATAGCTAAAATCCTTTTCTTTAAACCAGAAAGAGAATTCCATTATTGCGCCATTGAAATAGTATCAAGAGAGCTTAAAAACAATTATAAAGAAGAAGATATTCATTTAATTAAAGAGTTTATAACTGTAAATTCGTGGTGGGATAGCGTAGATACTATTTCAAAATTTATTCTTGGAACATATCTCTTAGAATTTCCAGAAAAAACAACAACTACTATTACTGAATTTTCAAAATCAGACAATTTATGGCTTAACAGAAGTGCTATACTCTTTCAATTAGGTTACAAAGAAAAAACCGATTTTGATTTACTTAAAAAGACATGTATTGAACATCAAAACTCTACTGAATTTTTTATTCAAAAAGCTATTGGATGGGCTTTAAGAGAATATGCTAAAACAAACCCAGAAGCAGTGAGAGAATTTGTTTTAGCGAGCCAATTAAAGCCATTAAGTCAAAAAGAAGCACTCAAAAATTTACCTATTGCTTAAAATAATAGTATTTTTGCATTTTAACAAAACAAAATAAAATGTTCAAAAAATATATTTCTAAATTAGAAAGTATAATTGCTTTATCTCAATCCATATTGACCGAAAAACAATTTATTTTCCTTTCGAGTGTATTAGTGGGTATTAGTTCAGCATTTGCTGTAATTGTTTTAAAATCATTTGCACACAAGGTTTTCGATATAGCAACAAGCATTAATAAAATCTTAAAATTTAGTTTTATAAATAGTCTTTTGCCTATTGCAGGACTTTTACTAACCGTTTTTGTTATCAATCGTTTATTGGGTGGAAGATTAGAAAAAGGAACGTCACAAATTTTATATTCCGTAGCCAAAAAAGCGAGCATTATTCCAAGCAAACAAATGTATGCTCAAATTATAACAAGTTCCTTAACTGTAGGTTTAGGAGGTTCAGCTGGATTAGAAAGTCCGATTGTAGTAACAGGAGCTGCTTTTGGATCCAACTTTGCTCAAAATTACAAACTGAGTTACAAAGATAGAACTTTACTTATAGGCTGTGGGGTTGCAGCGGGTATTGCAGCTGCATTTAACGCTCCCATAGCGGGAGTCTTATTTGCTATCGAATTTTTATTAGTCGACGTTAGTATCTCTGCCTTTACTCCTATCATGATTGCTGCGGCAACTGGAGCTTTGGTTTCTGAAATCACCTTAGATGAAGCGATTTTACTAAATGTAAAACAAATGCAAGTTTTTGATTACCATAAAATTCCGTTTTATGTTTTATTAGGTATTGTAACTGGTTTTCTTTCTATTTATTATACTCGTAATTTTCAAAAAACAGAACATTTTTTCGCACACCTAAGAATGAATCCTTATAAAAAGGCACTTTTAGGAGCTTCCCTTTTAGCAGTACTTATTTTTGTTTTTCCAACGCTTTTTGGTGAAGGATATGAAAGCATTAAAACCTTAGCCGATAATAATGCTGGAGAATTACTAGAAAACACCTTGTTTAGTTCCTACCAAAATAACAAATGGATTATTCTTCTTTTTGTGGGAGCAACAATGATGGTGAAAGTTTTTGCTACATCTATCACCTTAGGATCTGGTGGAAATGGAGGGAATTTTGCACCTTCCCTTTTTGTAGGATCGTATGTGGGTTATGTATTTTCGAAAGCGATTAATCTAACAGGATTGACTAATTTGCCTATTAGTAATTTTACGATGGTGGGAATGGCTGGGATATTGAGTGGATTGTTTCACGCTCCTCTTACCGCAATATTCTTGATTGCTGAAATAACAGGTGGTTATAGTTTAATGCTTCCTTTAATGATCGTTGCTTCTATCAGTTTTGCTATTTCAAAACGATTTGAAAAACATTCCATGGATGTTAAAGAATTAGCTAAAAAAGGACACGCTTTTACCAGTAATAAAGATACTAACGTACTTTCAACATTGGACACAAATTCCATTATACATACCGATTATCTAACCCTTACTCCAGATGAAAATCTAGATAAATTGATTGATTTGATTTCGCATTCTAATCAATCCGTTTTTGCGGTAGTTGACAAAGAACAACATCTATTAGGAGTAATTCATTTTAATGATATTCGTGAAATTATTTTCAATAAATACCGTGTAAAATATACTTTAATTAAAGACATCTTATCACAACCAGCTGATGTTATTTATCCTTTTCATAGTATGGAAGTCGTGATGAATAAATTTGAAAAAACGAAAAGAACTTTTCTACCCGTTATTAAAGACGACAAGTATTATGGTTTTATTTCTAAATCGGAGGCACTTGAAGCTTATAGGAGTAAATTGAAAGCAATGACTATAGAGTAATAATCTTTTGATGGTTATCTATAACAAAAAACACCTCTTCTTAATTATATGATAACCAATTGAGAAGAACCTTAAACAAATTTTGATCATATTACCAGATAAAAAAAACGCTAATTAAATGTTAGCGTTTTTCTATTCCTATTTGATTATGGCAACAATGTTATAGCATTCAATAACAGTTGCGCCGAAGCTTCGTTTGTTGCAATAGGCACATTGTGCACATCACATACACGTAGAAGCATATTAATATCTACTTCATGTGCATGACTTGCTAAAGGATCTTTAAAAAATAAAACCATTTTTGTCTTCCCTTCGGCTACTCTGGCTGCAATTTGAGCATCACCTCCCATTGGTCCTGAAAGCATTTTTTTGACTTTAAAACCCGCTTTTTCCGCTTTACCACCCGTTGTCCCAGTAGCAATAATTTTAATATTTTCTTTTAGTAACAAATCCAAATTCTTATTCAAGAACTGAACCATATCTACTTTTTTACCATCATGTGCAATAATTGCTATTTCCATTAAATATCTATTTTATTAATTTTCACCGTGATAAGCGATCAAACCATCTATAGGTCTTCTCAATACATTTCCTAATTGTAATCCGTATTTATCAAATGTTAGTTGCAATTCGTCTTTTAAATAAAAAGCTATTGAACCTACAAAATGAACAGGAACTTCTTTACAATTATCAAACTGTTGCACATAATTTTTGACAAAAGATTTCATTCCTTTAAAAATAATTTTTTGACAAAAAGGATTTTCTTTATTTTGAATTAAAAATTTAGCAAAAGTCGCCAAATAAGCATTAGGATTAGCTTCTTTATATAATTTATTTTTAATAAAATCAGGTTCTAATTCATATTCTTTTTCAAATTCAACAGCTAGTTCTTTAGGCATTTTATTGAAATAATACTTTCTAATTAATTCTTTACCAAAAACATTCCCACTACAATCATCCATTATAATATAACCTAATGACTGTACTTTTTGATGCAATTTATCTCCATCAAAATAGCTACAATTAGAACCAGTACCTAATATACAAACAATTGCTTTTTCATCTTTTGGTGTAGTCGCATAAACCGCTGCATAGGTGTCTTCCTCCACCACAATAGCAGCATTAGAAAAATATTCTTTAAAAATAGTAGTAAGCGTCATTTTCATTTTGTCAGTACCACATCCTGCACCATAAAAAAACAAATGAGTAGCGCTATCTTTGTTTTGTACTATGTCAAAACGATCATTTAAACGCTCTACAATCACCTCTTTTTCTAATACTTCAGGGTTCAATCCTAAAGTTTGAGTTGTAAACAATACTTTACCATTATCGTCTATCGCAACCCAATCAGCTTTTGTAGAACCACTATCTACTAATAATCTCATCTCTTTTTGGTTTTTATAGTTATTTTATTTTTGTAAGTTAATTAAATTCTAGAGTATAAAAAAATCCCGTTAAATATAATAACGGGATTTTTTTTATATGTATTTAATTTATTATTTCAACCCAGATATATGAACTGATAAATCAATTAATTTACTTGAATATCCATATTCATTATCATACCAAGAAATGATTTTGAAGAAAGTAGAGTTTAATCCAATTCCAGCATTAGCATCAATGATAGAAGTTCTAGCATCACCAACGAAATCTTGAGAAACAACTAAATCTTCAGTAAATCCTAACACACCTTTCATAGTAGTTTCAGAAGCTTTTTTCAATACAGCCATGATTTCTTCATAAGAAGTTTCTTTAGCTGTTTTTACAGTTAAATCTACTGCTGAAACATCAGTTGTAGGTACACGGAAAGCCATTCCTGTTAATTTTCCATTCAATTCAGGAATTACTTTTCCTACTGCTTTTGCAGCACCTGTTGAAGATGGGATGATGTTACATGAAGCTGCACGACCACCTCTCCAGTCTTTTCTAGAAGGACCATCAGTTGTCATTTGAGTAGAAGTTGTAGCATGAACAGTTGTCATTAAAGCTTCTACAATTCCAAAATTATCATTAATAACTTTAGCTAATGGAGCTAAACAGTTAGTAGTACAAGATGCGTTAGAAACAATCAAATCAGAAGCTTTAGCTTCAGTATGATTAACTCCCATTACAAACATTGGAGCATCAGCAGAAGGCGCAGAAATAATTACTTTCTTAGCACCACCTTTGATGTGCTCATTAGCAGTTTCAACAGTAGTAAAGAAACCTGTACATTCAGCAACTACATCAACATCAACTTCATTCCATTTCAAGTCTGCAGGATTTCTTTCTGCAGTAATGCGGATGTTTTTTCCGTTTACAAAAAGTTTTCCTTCTTTTACTTCAACAGTACCATTAAAACGTCCGTGAACTGAATCATATTTTAATAAGTAAGCTAAGTGATCAACATCTAATAAATCGTTGATTGCTACAACCTCTACATTATCTCTATTAAAAGACTCTCTAAAAACAATTCTTCCAATTCTACCGAAACCGTTTATTCCTAATTTTACTTTTGACATTTGTTTATTATTTAGTATTTATTTTAATTTTTTAATTCTCTTTTTAATTATGTTGACATGATATCTGAAACTCTCAACAATTCCAAATCAATTTCAGATTTTCCTTTGATAGCTTGTTCCAAAGGAGTCAAAGCTACTTTATTATTTTGTAAACCTACCATAAAATTTGATTTACCTTCTAATATTGACTCTACTGCTTTTACACCTAACCTACTTGCTAATACTCTATCGAAGCAAGAAGGGGATCCTCCTCTTTGCATGTGTCCTAATACTGATACTCTTACATCATATTCAGGTAAATTTGCATCAACATAATCTTTTAATTCAAAAACATTTTTACCAATTTTATCTCCTTCAGCAATAACTACAATACTTGACGATTTTCCTGAAGCTTTACTTTTTTGTAATGATTCTAAAAGTCGATCTAACCCTAAGTTTTCTTCAGGAATTAAAATTTCTTCAGCTCCAGCACCAATACCTGCGTTTAATGCAATATGACCTGCATCTCTCCCCATTACTTCAACAAAGAACAAACGGTTATGAGAAATAGCTGTATCTCTAATTTTATCAATACAGTCTATAACAGTATTTAAAGCTGTATCATATCCTAAAGTATGGCTTGTACCAAAAATATCATTATCTATGGTACCTGGAATTCCTATGACTGGAAATTTGTATTCCGTATTGAATAACAATCCTCCTGTAAAAGTTCCATCTCCACCAATAACTACTAAAGCTTCAATTCCTTCTTTAAGGAGATTTTCGTGTGCTTTTTTTCTTCCTTCTGGAGTCCTAAATTCAGCTGAACGTGCTGATTTTAAAATTGTACCTCCTTTATTTATTATATTATTAACTGAACGAGGGCCCATTGGAACAAAATCTCCTTCAATCATTCCTTGATAACCTCTATAAACTCCTACGCATTCTATATTATGATAAGCACAAGTTCTAACTACAGAACGAATCGCAGCATTCATTCCTGGTGAATCTCCTCCTGATGTTAAAACACCTATTTTATTTATCTTATTTGACATTATAATTTATTTTAAATTGTAAAATTAGGAAACATATCGCACTTTTTCTCCTTTCAAAATGCTAAATTACTCAACCTCAGTAAATTCAAACGTTTTCGTTAATAAGTTTTCAAAAAAACAAAAAAAAATAGATTTAATTAACATAAAATTAAAATTATCTGTTTTTACTAACAAATCAACACTAATCTATAAAACCACGTTTTTTTTACAACTGTACCCACAATACAACCTTTTTTATTCTTCCTCTGGAACAATTCCTTCTCTATTCTGTTGTGGTATCTCTGGTTTAGGATCCGTTTCTTTAGTGAAGTTTATATATTCTGGTGCCAAATTAGAATCTTGAAATTGATCAGTATACTGAATCACAGGAGCATATATCTTATTATTAAAAATCTTATTTACCAATTCTTTAAAAGTATTAAAATCAACTTCGTAAGTCACACCAATTCCTTGCATATAACCAATTCCTTGCCCAATGTAATTAATATCGTTTTCGCGATTAAAAACTCGCAAATTTAATGTTCCATCATCATTAACTCTATATTGTACTTCAACATCTCCTATAACAGTTGATTGCGTAATTCCTCCAAAAGGCACTCCCACCTTTCCATTGATAGTAAAACGTTCATTTATTTTTGAAGATATTGTTGCTACTACTCTACCATCAGTTTCTTTTCCAATTCGTTTATCAGCAGAAACATAATTTAATCCCACTCTGATTTTGTCATTATCCGTCTTTACAATATCACCCAACAAACTCGAAGCCGTTTCAAATAAACTTCCTGAAAAATCAGACTGAGTGACCCCTTCAGTACTCAAAAAACCTCCTGATGATAATAGATATAATGCTTGGGTTTGTCTTACATCTTTATCATTTAACTTATATTGTATTTCTGATTTTAATACATTACTCACCGTTGGAAAATCAATATTAAATTCAGGTTCTGGACTTGATAAATCTCCCTTGACACCTATTACAACTTCCACAGGAACTTTTCTATTAAAGGATGAATTATCCAATAATACCGATGGATTAGCAATCGTTTTATAAACCGCTTCTAAATTTAATTGTGCCCTTTTTGGATTTCCTTCCCAAGAAATAGAACCTCCTTTTTTAACATCAAATTTCTTGTCGATAAGTCCACCATATTTAAAATTATAACTTCCTTCATAGGCTTGAAAATTCCCCCACATATTAAACTTACCTAATGTATTTATTTTAAACAACAAAGAGCCATATCCTTTACCTTTCATTCCGTGACCTGAATTTCTATCCAAAATCACCTCTACTTCTGCATCGGGAGTAATATCTAAATCAAACTCTAATTCTAATCCTTTATAATTACGATCAGATTCAACAATTCCCTTTTTGATATTACTTTTTTCTTTGGCACTAATAAAATGAATTAAACTATTCTCCCCTACACTCTCTGCTTGATTGATAGGGATTTTTAATTCAGTACCTTTTTCAGATTTAGCAACCACTTTAATAAATAAACCATTTGTAGGTCCTGAAATACTTGCGTTTCCATCTATAAATGCGTTTCCATAATAGGCCGCGTCTTCGCTGTCAGGGGTATTTAAAACCAATAATCGGTTTGTAGTAATATCAAGATTTAATTTCCAATCAAGAAATTTATTATGCTCAATACTTCCTTTCAATACTCCTTTTGTATCAAATTTTGAATCTGTGATAGTATTATTTCTAAACAAAAATTGATTGTCTAACAAATCAATAATGGATTTATCAGCAAGTTCATAATCTACATTCAAATACGGAATTGTCATCCCCGCATTATCCACAAAAAGTCTTCCACTAATTTTAGGATTATCTACTAATCCTTCAACATGGGAATTTCCCGTTACAAAACCTCTAATATTCGATAAAACCTCACCACCAAGTAAACTTAGAATACCTAAATTAAATTTATCTAATTTTAAATCTAAATCTAACAAGGCATCTTTTTCTACTATTTTAAAATTTCCTTTAGCGCTAAACGACTCGAGGTTTTCATTTTTCAAAAAAGAATCAACGGCAAAAGTTTCGAGATTTTCATCTCCTTCAATATTTAATTCAAGTATCCCTAAATCTGTTTTATTAACACTTAATTGATCAACTCTCAAGGCTGCCGTTGGTTTATAAACTTCATTATTTTGAATAAAATTCAATTCCCCATTTAAATTACCATTAAATACAAATTTATTGTCCGTTGGGGTGATTTTAAACAAATCAACATCTTTAAAACTTAATTTTAAATTCTTATTATTTTTCCCTAAAAGTTTTCCATTAAGGACAATCTCCTGATCTTCATGCGTTAAAACCATATTGTCAATGACAAAATTTTTCAATAATTTATCAAACACAATCTTATTATCTGAATTATCTTTTGCATTCAAATGCCATAAATAATCTTTAAATTTTAATTCAGATTTACTAATACCCACCACATTTTCATTATTTTTATTGATGGTATGATATAAATTCAAATTAAAATAATCTTCACCTTTTGATCCCCCTTTAAATTCAGATCTAAAAAATAAAGTATCTTTTACAGTCACATTTATCAAACTAAAATCACGAATTTTATAGTATTTAGTCTTAATGCTATCCAATTCTAAATAAGCATTGTATAATGGGTTTTTATTATCTATTGCCACTCTGATGTTGTCAAATGTATTTTCATGAGCTACAATTTTTGGAGAGTTAAAATTAAGTTTAAACTCTTTTGAATCCGACTTAATATTTCCTTTTAAAACGGTATTTGTTCCAATACCAATTTCAGGATAAAACATCTCTACTACCTTATTGTATATTGTAAAATTAAATTTTAAAAATTGTCCTTTGTTTACTGGTTCTGGTTTAAAATTGGTATACAGACTTCCAAGAGAATTTCGAACTAAAACAGGTAATTCAGCAAATCTAAATTTACCAATAATCTCCCCCTGAACAATATCAGGAGAATTTAACGTAATTGTTCTTACCCTTTCAGCATCAAAAACAGAACTAATTGTAAAGTCATCAAAAGTGTAGGTATCTTTAGCATTTTGATAGGATGTGTTTTTAATATAAATATTCCCATTTAAATTTTCTATGGTATTCCCATCCACTTGAACAACGACATCACCTTTGAAATTTGAAATAGTTTCATTTACAAAATTCAATTTATGAAAGTCAGCATTCTCCACATCAATATGAAAATCATACCTACTATCTTTTTTACTTAAATCAACTAATCCTTCAAAATTCATTTTTAAATTAGGGTCATTCACTGTTAGTTTCCCTTTATAATGAGGCAATTTGAATTTACCGTTTAAAGCTAGATTTGTATAGGTATAATTATTGTAATGTATTTTAGAAACAGAACCCTTTACACTTGTATTCAAATATTTTTCTGTAAAGCCAACACCTTCAACCTCAAGATCTGCTGTTATTTTACCTAAATCCTTCTGAGCTAATAAAACACCTATATTAAGATCGTCTGCTTTTATTTTTCCCACATATGAGGCTTTGTCAATAAAATCAATAGTATTCATACTTAATACTGATTTTAGTTTTCCAATATCTGAAGTTAAGCCAAAATCAGCATCTAATTTTTTAGCTGTCAATTGAACGGTTCCAACAATATTAAATTTCCCTATTCTTTTTAATTCAATTGGCAATTTCTTACCTAAAACATTAGGCAGTACAGTAACTAAATTAGCATATGAAGAGGATGCTTTACTAAAATTAGCATCCATATAAAAATACTCATTCTCATCACCAAAAATATTTTTAAACTTTATTGCTCCAAAAATTCGAGTGTTACTAGTGTCAAATAATTTTAAATTATTTAAAGACAAATTATTCAATGTACCCTCAACCTTTGTCCCTAAATTAAAAAACAAATCTTTTCCTAATTCATCATAAAAATAACGAATATCATTTGACGCTATTAATGAGGAATAAATTATCCCCTTAAATTTAACTTTGTTATTAAAATCTGAAAAATCGGATAGGTTGTAATTCATATACAAATCAGCTTTGATCTTCGATTCCTTAGTTGTTAAATCCAAATTTTCAATTTTCATTTGCTCCTTAGTATAGCTAAAATTCGTACTCAAATTAGCTACATACAACCCGCGATGATCTAAAAAAGACAATTGTTTAATAATCATTTTTAAATTAGGTCCGTATAAATCAAATTTTTCTAAAGAAGCGTTTAATTTTGACAAATCAAGATCCTTTGGAACAACTCTATTTTCATCAGTCAAAATAAAATGTCCATTAGCTATCGAAGCTTTGTCTGCAATAAAAGTAGTATGCTTGCCTGATGACGGTTTACCGTCGTCAAAGGATTTTATAAAAACATCCAGATTAGTATCATTTTCTCCTTTGTAAGTCGTCAAATTAAATAAAACACCATCTAATTTAATATCGCTAAACAATAAATCGCCTTCGGTTAATTTTTTTACATCTAAAATATTTGTATTCACAATTCTAGAATAAATCATGGTCTTTTTGTGGTGATCTCGAATTAAAACTTCCCCTAATTTCACCCCACCAAAAACATTTATTTTAGCTTTACTAATGGTAATATCTACGCCAAAATCTTTATTCAACGTTTGGGTTACATATTGCGCAATTTTAGTTTGCACAAAAGATGTAGAAAGTGCAATTGCGAGCACTAACAGTAGAAGAATGACCCCAATTATAAAACGTAAAATTATTTTTAAAAACTTTTTGATCTTCTTGTAATTTAATATTTTATAAAAACTTGGATATTGCCCAAAGAAACAACCATTCCTTTCACAAAAATTCTTTAATTTTGGCTGCGCCGTAAAAGTAAAAAATTTAAAATCGGTTTTTCAAATATAATTCAAAATTCGTGCCTTTTTATGCAAAATTCCGAGGTTTTTATTCTTGCTATTGAAAGTTCATGTGATGATACCGCAGCTGCAGTTTTAATAAACGATAAAGTTATTTCAAATGTTGTTGCAAATCAGAGTATTCACACACAATATGGAGGGGTGGTTCCTGAGTTAGCTTCGAGAGCGCACCAACAAAATATTGTACCTGTGATCGATGCTGCTTTGAAAAAAGCAAATATTACAAAAGAACAGCTTAGTGCTATTGCCTTTACTCAAGGTCCCGGTCTTATGGGGTCCCTTTTAGTAGGAAGTTCGTTTGCAAAATCTATGGCAATTGCCTTAAATATTCCCTTACTATCAGTCAATCATATGCATGCTCATATTTTGGCTCATTTTATTGATGAAGAAGGATTTGAAAAACCCCAATTTCCGTTTTTAGCATTAACCATTAGTGGAGGTCATACTCAAATTGTGAGAGTAGATGGTTTTTTTGAAATGACTATTATTGGAGAAACCACTGATGATGCTGTAGGAGAAGCATTTGATAAATCAGCTAAGATACTAGGACTTCCCTACCCTGGTGGACCATTAGTAGACAAATATGCACAATTAGGAAATCCTAAAGCCTTTCCTTTTACTAAACCTAAAGTTCCGGGTCTAAATTTTAGTTTTTCAGGTCTTAAGACAGCTATTTTATATTTCATACAAAAGAAAAAAATTGAAAACCCAGATTTTATTGAGGAAAACATCAATGATATTTGCGCTTCAATCCAATATACAATTATTCAAATTTTGATGGACAAATTAAAATTAGCCGTCAAAGAAACAGGAATCAATCAAATTGCTATTGGTGGAGGTGTTTCTGCTAATTCAGGTATTCGAAAAACACTAAAGGAAGCGGAACAAAAATACGGTTGGAAAACTTTTGTTCCAAAATTTGAATATACAACAGATAATGCTGCAATGATTGGAATTGTAGGTTATCAAAAGTTTTTATCCCAAAAATTTGAAACTGCAGCAGTCGTTTCAAAAGCACGAATACAATTTTAATATATGCAATTATTTTACAATACTAGCCTAAACGAATCTACAGAAAGCTTCTCTTTTGACAAAGAAGAAAGCAAACACATTATTAAAGTTTTACGCAAACAAGATGGTGACATTTTATATGTAACCAATGGATTAGGATTTTTATTTGAAACTAAAATCACTTTAGCTTCAGACAATAAATGTACCGTTGAAATTTTATCTTTTACTAAAAAAGAACCTTCTAAATTTCATTTGCATTTAGCCGTTGCACCTACTAAAATGAATGATCGCTACGAGTGGTTTTTAGAAAAAGCAACTGAAATTGGTATCCAAGAAATTACACCAATTATTTGTGACCGTTCCGAAAGAAAAGTGGTCAATATGGATCGATTTGAGAAAATTATTTTATCAGCAATGAAGCAATCAAACGAATTGTATTTACCTAAATTAAATCCGGCGATTTCCTTTAAAGAATTTGTAGCTCAAGAAAATAAAGGTCTTACATTGATTGCGCATTGCGAAGAAACAGATAAAAAAACACTAAAATCAGTTTTAGACCCCAGTCAAGACATTACTATGTTAATAGGTCCTGAAGGTGATTTTTCTGAAAAAGAAATCAATTTGGCCTTAGAAAATAAATTCCAACCTGTATCACTTGGAAACACAAGATTAAGAACAGAAACAGCAGCCATTGTGGCATGTCATAGTATTGTGTTTTTTAATGAATTGTAATCAAGTAGTGCTTAGTAGCTAGTCCTTAGCAATCAAACATAGTCAACTATAGGCAAATAACTAAGAACTAGGTACTAAGTACTAAAAACTATGGACTAAAACTTAAGAACTAAAAAAATGAAAAGATTCTATCTTGTTTTGCTGTTAATTTCTTTTACTTCTTTTTCTCAAGAATTAGCTTTGTTAAAATACAATGGCGGAGGTGATTGGTATGCAAATCCTACTTCATTACCTAATTTGATTCGGTTTTGCAATGCGAATATTAAGACTACTTTAAAAACGAAACCTGTTACAGTTGAACCCGGAAGTCCTAATCTTTTTGGG
Source organism: Flavobacterium sp. (assembly GCF_049590715.1). Taxonomy (GTDB): domain Bacteria; phylum Bacteroidota; class Bacteroidia; order Flavobacteriales; family Flavobacteriaceae; genus Flavobacterium. The sequence goes on along the minus strand of NZ_JBAWDL010000158.1, from coordinate 12,369 downwards.
TATCCTTTTGTACATATGACAGGACATGGAAATGTAGTTTTCAGTAGTTCTGAAGTAAAAAATCTTCAGAATTATCTTAATTCTGGTGGATTTTTACATATTGATGACAATTATGGTTTGGATCAATACATCCGAAAAGAGATTAAAAAATTATTTCCCAATACTAATTTAGTCGAAATACCTGTTACTCATCCTATTTTTCAAAAGCCTTTTTCTTTTCCTAACGGATTACCAAAAATCCATGAACACGATGGAAAACGCCCACAAGCTTTTGGGATTTTTGTAAAAAACAGATTAGTATTACTTTATACATACGAATGCGACTTAGGTGATGGATGGGAAGATGCGGAAGTAAATAATGATCCATTAGCAATCAGAGAAAAAGCCTTAAAAATGGGGGCTAATATCATTTCCTATATTTTCAATAATTAATTTATCTAAAATATTAAAAAAAACACAGTGATATGATAACTTCTAAAATAATTGCTAACGGAATTCTTAAGGCTGTTGGTTTTTTAATTCTATCATCTCTTTTATTATACTTTTTATACCAAATTCAAACCGTTATATTGTATTTAGTCATTTCGTTAATTCTTTGTTTAATCGCAAATCCTTTTATTCGATTTATGACGGAAAAACTTAAAATTAGAAATACATTAGCAACCATTATAACATTATTACTTTTCATAGGAATGCTTGTGGGTTTTATTTTGCTTTTTGTTCCATTAATTATAGCTCAAGCTCAAAACTTATCTTTATTAGATACTAATTTACTTCACAATCAATTCGATATTCTAGAATATAAAATTGAAACCTATTTTAATATTAACATTATTGATCTTGAAGAAATACTAAAACAAACTAATTTATCATCCAATATCAATTATACTTTTTTTACAGATTTCATCAATTCTATTTTAAATATTATTGCTGGATTTGGAATGGGAATTGCTTCGGTATTTTTTATTACTTTTTTCTTTTTAAAAGATCAGTTAGCTTTCAAAGAAAAAGCTAAAATGATACTTCCAGATGAAAATGAGGACAAAATATTAAACTCAATTGAAAAAATAAATCAATTGTTAACTCGCTATTTTATAGGTTTAATGATTCAGCTCACCGTTGTGTTTATACTCTATTTTACAGTTTTACTTATTTTTAATTCAAAAAATGCTTTTGTAATTGCTTTTTTGTGTGCTTTATTAAATATCATCCCATATATTGGTCCAATAATAGGTACTGTTTTGGCTGCATTATTAACATTGATTGGTGGTATTGGCACTGATTTTAAAACAGAAATGCTTCCTACAACCATCTATGTTATTATTGGTTTTTTATTAGTACAAGTTATCGATAACAACATCAATCAGCCTATTATTTTTTCGAAAAGTGTTAATTCACATCCACTGGAAATCTTCTTAGTTATACTTATAAGCGGAATAACGTTTGGTGTATTTGGAATGGTTATAGCTATCCCTATTTACACGATTTTGAAAGTGATTGCGAAAGAGTTTTTTCCAAAAAATAAAATTGTTGCTGTTTTAACCGAAAATATTTAGAATTGAAAAATCCTATTTTAAAACCTAAAATTCAAGATTTTATTAACCAAAACATTGGTGTTTCGCTTTCGCAATTGGCATTTCAAAAAAATCCATTTGTAGAAGTAGAATGGATGGAAGTATTGAAACAAATCGAAGCTAAAACCAAAGCTAAAGATAAATTACCGCATTGGTTTCAAACCAATAACATCATTTATCCTACTAAGATTTCTATCGAACAAACTTCATCTGAAAAAACGGCTGAATACAAATCTAGTCTTATTTCTGGCGAAACTCTAATTGACCTAACTGGAGGTTTTGGAATTGATGATTATTATTTTGCTAAAAAAATAAAAAAAGTTGTCCATTGCGAAATCAATTCCGAACTTTCGTCGATTGTAAAACATAATTTAAGCCAATTAAAAGCATCAAATATTCATTGTTATGAAGGTGACAGTGTCCAAACCCTACAACAACTGAATCAAAAATGGGATTGGATATACATTGACCCTTCCCGAAGAAATGATGCCAAAGGAAAAGTATTTATGCTTCAGGATTGTTTGCCTAATGTTCCAGAAAATCTCCCTTTTTATTTCAATTATTCCGATAAAATATTGATTAAAACGGCGCCTTTATTAGACCTTAGTTCTGGTTTATCTGAATTAAATAATGTAAAAATCATTCACATTATTGCACTCGAAAACGATGTCAAAGAATTATTATGGGAAATACATAAAGGTTATCAAGGAGATGTTACGATTAAAACCGTTAATATTACCAAAGATAAGATTGAAAAATTTGATTTTATTTTAGGAGAAAGTCAAGAATTGGCTCCTTTTGGAATACCAAAAAAGTATTTGTACGAGCCTAATAGTGCCATTATGAAATCAGGTGGTTTTGAAGAAGTTGGAATTCAATTTAATTTAGACAAATTCCATAAACACTCCCATCTTTATACTTCTGATGTATTAATTGATTTCCCTGGACGCATTTTTGAAATTGAAAAAGTAATTCCATACCATAAAACCGAGATGAAAGCTTTGTTAGAAAAACAAAAAGCAAATATTACCACTCGTAATTTTCCTGAAACTGTCGAAAATATTCGTAAAAAATGGAAAATAAAGGATGGCGGAAATACTTATTGTTTTTTCACAACTCTTGAAAAAAATGATAAAATAGTTTTAATTTGCAACAAAATACAATAAACCAAAACCATGAAATACATCATTACCGCACTTTTTTTCTTCTGTACATTGTCAGCTTTTGCACAAAAAGACTGCGAATACAGTACTAATATTAAAGACTCTATTGGAACTTATAAATTAACCAATGAGTATTTAATGTCCGAGAAAAATTTTGCTGGAAAATCCAGTTATATCTTTTACGCTTTAAGTTTATACAACGGATTCCCTACTTTAAATGTACAGTTAATCCAAAAAAGTAATGGTTTTTTACCAGCCAATTGTTTTGACAAAAACTCCAAACTATTTTTACAATTGCAAAACGGAAAAATAGTTACACTTATCCATACTAACAAAGAAAGCTGTGGTAGCTTAATACGCAACAACGAGGGTTTTAATAACAGACTAACTGTGGGTAACTTCATGTTTATTCAAGGAAGTATGGAAGATTTAAAAAGTTCCCCTGTTAATTTAATGCGAATCAAATACCTAACGGGTACCGATGATTATATCGTGAAAAAAGAAATCACTTCGGAGATGAATGGAAAGGTCTATTTCCCTGAAACGTATTTCATGAATTATTTAAAATGTATTGAATAACAAGTAAGTCGAAAGTGTAAAAATCGTAATGTCCAAAGTATAAAAATTGATGAACTCTATTGAAATTCATTAAATTAAACTATTTATAAACAACTAAATACGACAACATACAATGCTCGGCACTTCATTATTTAGTTTCACAATTCCATTTAACGTTAGACAATTTATCATTTAGCGCTGCTTTTAAATTGTAATGCCACCATTCTGAATCAAAGGAATTGAAATAACGTTTGGTCATTATGCTTTTAAGTAAATTTCTATTTTTTTTGACTTTATCCGAAACTTTTTCATAATGATGACTGGCTTCAATGCCAAAATGATCAAAAGACGTTCCCATATCCAATTCATTTCCATTTTTATCAACTAAAGTAATATCAACTGCTCCTCCTCTATTGTGAATCGAACCTTTAGTAGGATCAGCCACATATTTAGGATTTGGCACGATGGTCCACATTTGTTTTTGAATATCCAAAGGTCGGTAACAATCAAAAAGCTTAATACGATAGCCTTTCTTCAAAAACTCTTTATTTGCCAATATTAATGCTTTGACTGTTTTTAGCCTCAAAAAACATTCGGCGCAATCATATACTTTCGCTTTCAAGAAATTATCAGTAGTTGCATATTTCATGTCATACACAAAATCTGAACTGTAGTCTTTCAGTTTTACAAAAGTAGTATCGTTCTCTTGTGGTAATGGATTTTTGCTATTTACTCCAACAGCCCTAGTCGAATTGCAAGAAATCATAAAAACTAAAAAAACGATAACCAAGCTATATTTTAAAAAGAATCGCATATTGTATTTGTATTTTGTTAATTAATTTTATTTAGTCAAGTTATTTTTTTTCATTCTTTGTTTCACTTCTTTCTTAGTCATCTCTTTATTCAAAACTACCTCTGTATAGTCTGGAGTAAAACTATTTTTAGCTGTTATTTTCGTGAGACCTTCTGTAGTATAGAAATACGGTGTCAAATAAGCATAAGGTGTTTTTGCGGTTTTTATAGTTGCATCTGGATTATGAACATAATTTTTATTGCCGATATAATAAATGTTAAAATGCAAATTATATGTTTTATTATTAAAAATATCCAGTACTCCTAAAGGTGTCGTTGGAAAAACGGTTTCACCTAATTGCACTAAAATTGAATTTTGTTTTAAACCTGTATAAGACGAATAAGTTCCATCAGAATGTTCAATTGTAATTCCATTTCGTTTACTTGAATAAATATATCCTGTTACCAGCGTATCTGTTTTATATTCATTTTTAATATTAACAACAATCCCTTTTCGCATGGCATAAACAGTGTCTGGTGTTTTACTGGTTACATAATAGGACTTCCATGATTTTGATTTTTCAGCACCAAAATATTTTTCATTCAAATTACTACTTTCATATATTTTAATACTCTTCCCTTTTTTGAACGGAAGAACATATTGAAACAAACTATCTACTTTTGGTTCAAAATTCCCAAACATATAGGAAGTCGAATATCCAAAATTGATATAACTATCGCTTTTGTCGGGTTTAAGAGTCAATAATTGTCCAGAATCATACTTTACTAATTCTTCGTAATCATTAGCATAAGTATTTGATAAATTATTAAACTTTATATTAAGTCTATAAGTACCTGGTGCATTTTTAATATATGAGAAAGTAACTGAATTATCATTATTTCTAACATATTTCACCTCAATAATTGATTCTTTACCTTGCGCATTTACAGTATAACTGATTATAAGTAAAAAGAGCGTCATTAAAACAGAAAAGTAGTTTTTTGTCATTTTCAGTAGTAAATAAAAGTTGCTTTAATTTTATAATTATAGATTAAGGTATTGATATGCCTTTGCTATTAGCATTGCCAAGCCAAAACTCAATAAAGTCCCTATCAATACATATTCGGTTAAACTTCTGTCTTTCGCATTATTCAAATCTCCAAAACGGAAAATCGATTTGGCAGCCAATAAAAAACCTACTCCTTCCCAATAATTCATTATCACGAAGAAAAAGATAAAAAGACGTTCTAACATCCCAATATATTTCCCCGCTTGATTGGGATTTTCATCGTCCATTTTCCAACGAGATAAAAGCACTTTGATAACAATAGCTGATACTTGAGTCACCATCGTTAAAGCTATTACTATCAATAAAACTTGGGGAGAAAAACTGTTCTTAATATTAATTACAAAAGGCTCATAACAAAATACGACTATGGCAATCACTACCAAATGTGCTATTTGATCACCAAAAAATAATAGGATTTCATTTTTCTTATTTTGAAATCTGATTTTAGCCCAATCAAAAATAAAATGTGTAACTATAATACAAAGTATCCCTAACCAATATTTAAGTTGAAATTGCAAACAAAATAGTAATGCTAACGTATGAACACCAATGTGGTAATACAAATACTTCGATTGGTGGTTTGCTACTGATTTACCTTTAACCCATCTGTCTGGTTGTAATAAAAAATCACCTATAAGATGGGCTAATATTAATGGAATACTAAGTGCTAACATAATTTTTTAATTGTTTCTTGATAATAGTTCAACAATTGATTCAATTCATCATACCCACCTCTTTTCAAAGATTCACTAATATTCCCTTGTCCTTTTTTATTCAGTACTTCAGCAATTTCTTTTTGACTCATCGATGGATTTTTAAGTTTTACAGCCATCACTTCAGCTGTTTTTTCTGACCATTTTTCTATTATTACAATAGCTAAATCAATCATAACAAGAAATGTTTTATTCCACTCTTTCCAAGGAGTTTGAATGGCTAGTGTTTGTTTTTTTAATCCATCAAAACTACTCCCTGAATGTACAAAAGCACTTCCATTAGACTCAGTTACTTTGTTTGTTCTAAAATTAATTTCACCTATACCTATTCCTACTCTAACATCAATATTGTCATTTTTTTTCAATTCAGCCTTGATAATCATACTCACATACAGTGCTTGCTCTGGTGTAGTAATCATTTGAAAACTATCACCTCTAAAAATCTCCCAATCCTTTGGAGAGTTACCATATTCACTTAAAATCGCTTTCAATTTAGGCATCCAAATTTCTATTGATGATTTACGAGATTGAATAATATCTCCTGTGATAACTGCCACCATAATTTTATCTTTAAAATGTAAATATATCTGTTTTAGAGCAGATAATCAAATATATCTGCTCTAAAACAGATAATAACAAATATCTGCTTTCAAACAGATAAATTCAAAATGATTAATATTGCTCATACCAACTAAATTTATCTTGAACAATTTTCCCTTTTTCCGTTTTGATATGCTCTAAAATAGCCTTAGAAATAGGAGAATGTTTTTTGTTTTTAAGCCAAATCAAACTCCAATTGGTTTTAATAGGCAATCCTTTTACGGGAATGATTTGTAACTCATTCGTATGAAGTTCGCTTTTAATTCCAATTAAAGGCATAATAGAATAGCCTAAACCAGCCAAAAGTGCTTGTTTTACAGCTTCATTTGAGGTAAGTTCCATTTTCTTAAAAATCGAAATATTATTTTTTTCTATATAACGCTCCATTGTTTGCCTTGTCCCAGAACCATTTTCTCTAAAAATAAGTGGTAAGTTTTCGAATATCCGTTTAGGAGCTTTTTCTTCTTTGAATTTTGTTTCGGTATTCCCTACCAAATAAAGTTTATTTTGTAGCAAATCTAATTTCTCAATAGCAAGAGTTGTGGGAACAATCGAAACGAGTGCAAAATCAACTTCGTTATTCTTTAAACTATCCAATACTTTGGATTTATTGGTTACATCCATTAATAATTCGATTCCAGAATGTTCTTTCATGAAGTCAGACAGAAAAAAAGGCATGACATACTTCCCTGTTGACACGATCGATATTCTCAATTTTCCCGATAATTGTCCTTTGTAAGCCATTGTTTTATAGTTAATGGCTTGCACTTGGTTGATAATATTTTCTGCAGCTTCAGCTATTTCATGGCCAAAATCAGTGATGTATAATTTTCGTCCAATAACTTCTGTCAAAGGAATATCAAACTGATCTTGAAAATTTTTGAGTTGGATAGAAACCGCTGGCTGGGTCAAATGCAGTTCTTCAGAGGCTTTAGTAACGCTTTGTGTTTTTACAACTTGTAAAAAAATCTGAAGTTGATTTAGAGTATAGTTCATAAAATTATTTTATGTATTTCATCACAAATATAAATAAAAATTTATGAATAAGTATTTCAACCTTTGCAACCAGAAAAGGAATAATCCTGTACAACTGAAAAAGGCATACTTAACATTCAACTTAATTTCAAAAAGCAAATTTCAAATCATTTCAAAAAAAGCAACTATGACAAAGCAAGATTTAAAACTAATTGATGGTGTTTACTCTCCAACCGAGGCAATCGAAATTTTAATGAATGTATACAATCGAAAAATAGAATTTCATGAACTAAAAAACTTCAGTTCTGAAGTATGTACTGGAATATCAAATTCAGCAGCAGGAACAAGAATAACAGAACTTAAGGAGGATATTGAAATTATAAAAAGTAAAATCAAAGAAGCGCAAGAACTGAACAAAAAGTTAATTATAAAATCAATTGTCGACATACAACTTTACTAAAACAGTTGTAATCAATTTACTAAAAAAAACATTCTAATTAACATCTAAACAATAGAAAACAAAATGAATTTTAATTTACTGACAGAAAATTTAACGAACCCCGCTTTACTTTTTTTTGTACTTGGAATAATAGCTGCTTATCTAAAAAGTGATCTAGAAATACCACAAAATTCCTCAAAATTCATTTCGTTATACCTTCTATTTGCCATTGGTTTCAAGGGAGGACAAGAACTATCACACGAAACATTCTCTGCCGAAATTGCTTGGTCCATCTTATTTGGTATTGCAATTTCAACACTTATCCCACTCTACACTTACTTTATTTTACGAAAAAAATTAAATGTATTTGACTCTGGCGCTATTGCAGCTGCCTACGGTTCTGTTAGTGCTGTGACATTTGTAACCGCAGTTTCCTATCTTGAAGCACAAAATTTGAATTTACACGGTCATATGGTTGCGATTATGGCCTTGATGGAATCACCTGCCATAATTATCGGTTTAGTACTTATAACGGTTTTTAATAAAAAAGAAACAAATGAAGTAAAAAAACGCACTGTTATCAAACACTCTTTGACTAATGGAAGTGTGCTACTTATCCTTGGAAGCTTAGTAATTGGATTTTTAGCGAATGCCCAACAAGCTGAAGGAATCAAACCTTTTACCAATGATCTTTTTAAAGGTTTCCTTGCGATCTTCTTACTAGATATGGGGATTACTAGCGGGAAAAAATTAAAATCGTTCTTCTCTTTTGGTTGGTTTCCGTTCTTATTCGCCATCATCATTCCTTTAGTAAACGGCTGTGTGTTTGCGATACTAAGTTCGATGGTGACAGCTGATATTGCCAATCGCTTTATCTTTGCCATCTTAGCTGCTAGTGCATCTTATATTGCAGTTCCTGCCGCAATGAAAATCACAGTTCCAAAAGCTAATCCAGGGCTATTCTTGCCGATGGCACTTGCGGTAACATTCCCCATAAATATAACCATCGGAATGCCTATTTACTTCTTAATCATTCAAAACTTCTAAAAGGAATTCAAGTAATAAATACAGTAAAGGGTTTGACTTTTAAATAAGTCAAACCCTTTACTAATTATATGCAATAGATCACAAATCTCTTAAAAATCAATTCCTAGAGAAAATTGTAAGACCCTATTATAGGCTTTACTGTCTTCGTACAAATCTCCTAATCCTAAGTGATAACGAACACCAATACTCAATCCAGAAGCTGATTTTATACCTGTTCCAAAATTCATTCCCCAATCAAACTTTTGTGGGTCATATTCATTGTTGTTGCGCAAAAGTCCATTACTATATTCTTCTTTATGAGTTACTGCTAATCCAATTTGAGGTCCAACTTCTAAGAAGAAATTATTTGTAGGATAGGCTTTAAACATCAAAGGAATATTGATATAATTTAATTTTTGAGTAAATTTCCCATTCCCATTGGCAATAACATAACCTTGTTGCGAAAACATAACCTCTGGTTGTATAGCAAAATTATCATTTATAAAAGATTCTCCATATAAACCAATATGAAATCCATGTCGTTGCTCAGTTTCTCCATCGCCATCAAAATTAACTGAGGCCATATTGTATCCGCCCTTGATACCTATATTTGATTTACTACTAGAATCCTCTTGGGCAAAAAGGGCTATAAAATTTGCGAAGCATAAAGCTAACACTATATATGTCGTTTTCATCTTTACTATATTTTAAAATTATTTCCCACCATTGGCTTTTAAATCCGCTAAACATTGAGGATCTAACTTTGGAACCGTTCCTCCAGAAAAAAGAGTAGCACCAGACTCAGCTTCCCAATACATCAAACAACTTTTCACATTACAATGCTTTGAATGTTCTATATCTTCATGGTTGCTTTGTAAAGTAGTACCTAAATTAGTTAATCCTAAAATATGACCAAATTCATGTTCAACAACAGTAGTTTCTAACAAGGTGCGACTGGGTTGTGAAAATCTTCCCGAAAGTCTTTGAATGGTTTTTTCATAAATTACAAAAGAAGTATTACGATAAGCTGTTCCTAAAATAACCGAAGTATCCGTATTTTTATCAGACTCACTATCTACAAAAAATGCCCAAACAGTAATTTCATTAGCTGAATTGTACAACGTTCTATTTTTATCTTCAATATCAATAATTTGTTGATTTGTTATAGTTGCCTTTCCAGATGAAGGAATTGCTCTTTTTACAACCCGGATACCATTAGGTTTATATATTCTTTCATTCAAAAAAGCAACAAAATCAGTAATTGTAGTTGTAGAAGGCTCATATCCTTCAATATAAACCAATTCAATAACCATACTTTTAAATTGATTATCAGATAATAAATCGTATGCAGAACGTCCAGTAGATTTTTGATTATTACTTACTAGGTTTCCTCCCACCAACTTTTCATTTGATGCGTCATCTTTAGAACAAGATAGAAACAAAGTAAAAGCCATTATCAGTAGTACAACTATTTTTTTCATATGAATTTATTCTAAATAATTTAAAAAGAACAACTCCTTGCATACTTAAGAAGCTCTTCTTTTTAAATTATTATATTATTAAATTTGTTTCAAAACCAAGCTAATAGCAGCATTGGCAGAACTTTGTAACGTAATGGTTGAGCTCGTAAAACTAGTTACTTTCCAATTATTATTTAATAAATTAAAGTTGGCGTTCCCTGTAAAATTCAGTTGCAAAAAAACATCCGTTTCTGAACTTAAAGCATAAGTACCATTTACAGTTGTAAGAACAACATTAGTTGCTTTAATTTTAAAATCATTAGTAAAATCAATAGTGTAATCTTTATAATCAGTAGTCGTATCAACTCCTAATTTTATAAAAGATTGCACTTTAAATGCTCCATCCACCATTATTTTTTCTATTTTTTCAGCATTTTCTTTTGCAAGATCTTCTGCGTCATCTTTAGCAGTGCATTCGTTAATACTCGATTGTAACTCTCCATTACTGGAAATAGTTGTAGTTGTATTATCACTGTATTTAATTGTAATTGGATATTTTACAGCAAATAGTTCATTGCTATTAGCATTATACATATACGTATACAATTCTTGTTTGGATTGAATTACAATACTTCCTGTTTGTTCAAAAGTCAAATTATATGTCAAAAGAGTTATAGGAAAATTTATACTTACACAAGAAATAGCCGCTTCACTAGCACTTTCAGCCGAAGTACAAGCATTTATAATAGCATCATATTCTGATTGATTGTTAACAGTAACTTCACTATAATTACTCATTTTTACTTTCAATGGAAAATTAAAAATGATAGTATCTTGATCGTCATTATATGTTCCTAAAATCGAAATCACTTGTTGATAATCTAACTGACTTAACAATGTAACATTAGTCCCATTGATTTTAGCAGTAACTGGTAACACAATTGATGAACACGAAGCGCCATCTAAAAAATCATCAAACGAACCATCATACATAGAAACTCGTTTAATATTTGTTCCAGTGGTTGAATTGACTGAGTTTGGATTTTCTCCTTGTACTTCATCTACTTCGCTTTGACATGATGTAAAACCTAATACAGCTAACAAAGCCATTCCTGTAATAATTCTTAACTTTTTCATAATTTTCAAATTTAATGTTTTTTATATTTACTAGTGGTATTTTAAACCCTTTCTGTTAGTAAGACAATCCATATTTCTTTTACCCTACCCATTTTTATAAAAAAAAACACAAATAATCATAACGTTTTCATTTTAAATCAATTAACATGCATATTTGTTTTTCATAAAAGGAAAAAAATAATTTAAAAGACCAGCTATCTAAAAAATAATTTACTTTTACCTTTACAAAAAACAAATAAACCCTAATGATCGAAGAAAAACCACGTCTTTGTGAAGAGCAGTATTTTAATGATTTTTATATCAAGAATGTACAATCAGCAACTAACTTCGCCTATTATAAATGTGGTGATAGTGATGCAGCATTAGATTTGGTACAAGACGCCTTTACTAAAATCTGGGAAAATTGTGCTCAAATTGATTTTAATAAAGTCAAGACCTACTTATTAACGACCATCAATAATTTATTCTTGAATACCATCAAACATAAAAAGGTGGTTTTCCAATATGAAAAAGAAGTTCCTAATCTTGATATTACAAATCAAAATCCAGAATACTTATTGGAAGAAGAGGAATTCAAATTAAAACTTCAAAATGCTATTGCTTCCTTAAGTGAATCACAACGCGAAGTTTTCTTGATGAATCGAATAGAAGGAAAAAAATACCGTGAAATAGCAGAACTACTCGATATTTCGCAAAAAGCAGTCGAAAAAAGAATGTCGGCAGCACTGAAAATCCTAAAATCACAAATAGAGAACATCTAATTATTAAAATTCAAAAGTAGGGTAATTCTAATTTGAGTTGTCTTATCAGTATAGCATTTCAATTATGGAAAATGACAAAAAAATACTAAAATGGCTTAATG
>NZ_JBAWDL010000157.1:0-6485 GCF_049590715.1 Flavobacterium sp. | reverse complement strand
CTTTAATTGTTTGAAAATTATTTATATAATAAAGATAAATATATTATTAAAATACTATAATTTTTTTGAAAAATATTGTAAAACTTATTCTTCTCAATTTACATAATTTTATCCTCAAGATTTAAATATAATTTATTCTTTAAAAAGATAAAATTGATTCGATACTTGCTTAACGAAGATCACGGGTTGGCAGGTTGCTGAAGTAGCTGTAATGATGTAAGTGCTTTCCACCCGTTCGTCCTTACAAAAAATATCTACGTCTTCGCTTTTGCGTTGATCAGTCACACAGCAATATGTAAGTATCGATCAATTTTTTTTAAAAATTTAATAGCACTAATATTATGAACTCAAATAACTTTTTAGCAGGACTTGGTGGAGCATTGGTATTAACTATACTTAATGAATCCCTTAAAAACATAAATCATAATATGCCACGTATTAACCTTGTTGGTGAAGAGGCCGTTTATAAAGCTGCTCAATTTCTAGGATATGAGATTGAAGACGAACATATTCTAACAGGTTCTACTTTAGTGGGCGATATTGTGAGTAATGCCACCTACTACAGTTTGATTAGTGGTGAAGGGAAAGAATTGTGGGCAAAAGCTGTTTCTTCAGGTTTATTGGCTGGATACGGGGTCGTTAATTTACCAGATAAGATTGAATTAGATGATACACCTGTAGCCAAAAATTTGACTACTAAGGCATTGACAATTGGATACTATTTAGCAGGTGCGCTTGCTACTGCAACGATTTTACAATTTTTAGAAAAAAGAAACCTTTAAATTCGTATTAATCAATTACGAATTAATTACGAATAATTTTGCGTGGATTTTTTTCTACATATTTAAATATAAGTTGCATTATGTATTGATTGCTTTTGAATAAGGTTAGGTTTTCCTTGTATTGAGATGATTCTGTGATGGCTTCGTCACATGATAAATAACCCATTCCGTAAAAGTGTCCGTTTTCTACCCAGATACAACTGCGTTCCTCTTCGGTTCTACCTTTGTCTATTATACCAAAAGATTGTTTACTGTTTTTTAAGTATTCAATGGCATTATCCACTTTTTCATTATGATTTTCTACTTCGGGTAAATCCATTAGTTCTACTTCGAATAAGTTCCCTTTTGTAACGGTGTTATCATATTTACAAAAGCGGTAATCTATTTCAAATTGATGGGATAAGCTTTGTAGAAGATTTACCCCTTCATGTAAACTACTAAAATGCTCAAGGTTTAATTGAAACTTTGTTACTTTTCCAATGGCTAAATATTTATAACCATTACGTGCTTCATATTGGTACAAACCATATTTGGGTTCATATTTTTTTAATGCCCGATTGTAAGCTGGCCAAAGCTTTTTTATCTCTGTACATTCTAAGATTAAAGCCATTAATTCAGTAGCACAAACTTCAAATGATATAGAGTGTATATCTCTCAAAAAGTTTTGTCTTTGTGCATTTACATTATGACCGCTGAAATGCGTTGTTACTCTTTTTTTTATGTTTATTGCCTTTCCTACATAGATAACTTTATGAAACTCATTATAAAAATAATATACCCCGATTTTCTCAGGTAAATTATTATAATCATCAGGTGAAAGATTGGGAGGTAGTCTTTGATCTTGTGCTGTTTTTTTTAGCATTTGCTCAATAACTTTTTCTTCATCCCATTCTAATAGTCGCGCAAATAATATTGCAGTTGCATCAGCATCTCCACCAGCACGATGTCGGTTTTCTAATTTAATGCCTAATGAGTTACATAATCTACCCAAACTGTATGAAGCTAATCCTGGTTTAATTTTCCTTGCTGCTCGAACAGTGCACAATTTTCTAGCGATCCATTTGAAACCTGCCTCTTCTAGTTGATGTCGAACAAATGAATAATCAAAATTTACATTATGAGCTACAAAAATGCGTTCGCTAAGCAATTCATATACTTTTTCAGAAATATCATCAAAGGTGGGAGCATTTTTCACCATTTCATTGTTTATTCCTGTTAAGGCAAAAATGGGTAAAGGAATTTCTTTTTTGGGATTCACTAATGTTTCAAAGCGTTCAATTACCTTTTTGCCATCGTGAACTATAATTGCAATTTCAGTAATGCGACTTCCACGAGCATTTCCACCCGTAGTTTCAATATCTACTATAGCATATTCTAACTTCTTCATCTCTATATCTAACGTAAAATAGATTATTAATCTTGTATTGTTTAAAATTTCATTCGATGTCTTGGCAAATTAATTTCATGTGCTTGCGGATAAGGTGCTCTGTGTGTATTGCTCACATCTTCTTTAATTTGCTGTTGCGTTTTATATTGATCTTTGGGTTCCATATACCTTGGATCTGGTACAAATGGCATTTTTGCCATTTTGATAATTGTTAATGTTGGAAAATGATAATCTACCTCGACCATTCCTAATAATAAATAGCATCCGCCACCTTGAAATGGAAATTGTCTCAAATTATCAGGGAAATGTACGGTATCAAAATATGTACCTTCATTATCAATCCATGTGCCAAAATACATTGTTCCTTTAACTGTTGGGACTTGCTTTCGAGAAATGAGATAAGCCAGCATTTTGACCTGTTTTTTATGATGGATTATTAAATCCTTAGCCATCACATCACCTCTGTATTTTGTTTGTAATAAATCAAACACAGTACATGAAATTGGAAAACTTAAAAGTTCAATTTCGTCAAAAGCATCTTCATAACAAGAACGTTTTAAATTAGGTAATGCATATTCTTTAACCGGTTCTTGTAGTAACATCCAATTTTTATTTTCAGGTTTTTGATTGTTGAGTAATAGACTCACAATTACTAAAAGTTGGTTCTTTGTTTTTTTTGTAAAACGAAATGCTCCTATGAAAATCAATATTTTAATCCCTTCAATTCCCATTGGAATGCGATTTATAAAATCTTCTAAAGAAAGAAAGTCACCATTTTTATCCCGATCTGACTCTATAAACAAAGCCATTTTGCTATCCAAACTGAGTAGGTGCATAAATCCTAGATAGACATCTTTTCCATAGAGATTGGTTTCATAATTGCTTTTGTTTACACATGGATTATGAATTGTAGCCCCTGTCATCCGTGCTTCATGAATGTAAACTTCTGTTCTGTAAAATCCTCCTTGGTTGTTGATTACTGCAACCATAAATTCAATGGGATAATAGACTTTTAGATACAAACTTTGATAGCTTTCCACTGCATAAGATGCCGAATGTGCCTTGCAAAAAGAATACCCTGCGAAAGATTCAATTTGGCGGTAAATTTCCTCACTAAGGTTAGGACAGTGCCCTTTTTGCAAACATGAGGCAAAGAAATTGTCTTTCACTTTTCGTAAAGCTTCAAATGATCGTCCTTTACCCGACATAGCTCTACGGAGAATATCTCCATCAGCGGCGGGTAATCCTCCATAGTGTAATGCAATTTTAATTACATCTTCTTGATACACCATAATCCCATAGGTTTCACCTAATTGTTCTTTGAAAACTTCATGAAAGTATTCAAATTGAGTTGGATTGTTATGGCGGAAAATATATTCTTTCATCATACCCGATTTGGCTACACCTGGGCGAATGATTGAGGAAGCTGCGACTAATGTTTTATAATTATTACATTTGAGTCTGCGTAGTAAACCTCGCATAGCAGGACTTTCGATATAAAAACAACCTATCGTTTTGCCTTGTGCCAAATAACTATTGGCAATAGCCTCATTTTTAGAAATAGTAGTGTCTCTTATATTGACCCGAATACCTCTGTTTTTCTCGATTAATTTTACGCTATCATCAATGTGTCCAATTCCTCGTTGGCTTAAAATATCAAATTTTTCAAAACCAATATCTTCAGCTACATACATATCAAAAAGGACAATAGGAAAGCCTTTAGGTGGCATTTCTAATGGGGTATAATTTGTAATAGGTTCTTCGGATATTAGGATTCCGCAGGAATGCATACTGCGTTGATTTGGGTATTTCTCCAACATCATACCATATTCTTGAACGAATTTAACTATGCTGTTTTTTTCATGTAGTTTCATCGGATTTTTAGCCAATAGATCTAGTTCTTCTTTTGGTAAACCGAACACTTTCCCCACTTCTCTGAAAATAGAGCGGTATTTGAATTCTACATTCGTACCACAAAAAGCCACATGCTCTTTGCCATAACGATTGAAGATGTATTCTAGAATAACATCGCGTTCTTTCCAACTCCAATCAATATCAAAATCAGGAGGACTTTTCCGATTTTCATTCAAAAAGCGTTCAAAATATAAATCCAATTCCAAAGGGCATATATCGGTAATACCCAAACAATATGCTATAATGCTATTGGCACCACTACCACGTCCAATGTGCATAAAACCTCTACTGTTACTGTATCTAATGATGTCCCAAGTAATTAAAAAATACCCACTAAACTCCAGTTCATTGATTACTTTAAGTTCTTTTTCAGCTCGTGTTTTGGCTTCGAGATTGTATTTTCCATAACGCCAAAGAATACCTTGTTCAGCTAAATTCGTTAATAAGGCAATATCACTTTGACTATTGTGGGTATAATGTTTTTTATTTCGAGGTGTATTAAATTTAAATTCGAAATTGCATTGTTCAATAATATTTTCTGTATTGCAAATGATTTCGGGATATTCAGCATATTGACTGATTAATTCCTCCAATGGTTTTATTACTTCAGAGGTTTTGCAATAATCAGTATCTGTTAGTTTTGACAACAGACTATTAGAATCAATTGCTCTTAGTATTTTATGCAAATTGAATTCTTTTTTAGTTCTAAAAGTTACCGGTTGCCAAACCACCATTTTATTTATTTTGCTCTTTATTTCTAATGAGAAAAGTTTGGGTATTTCTTCTGGACGAATGCCTATATATTCGAATTCACGAAGTGTCTTTGGTGCATTGTCTAAAGAGTAAATGATAAAAACGGCTTTGAAATCAGGTGCTTGTTTTGGTAGTGATTCTCCACTGAAATTGTGAGCAGTTAAGAAACGATTCATTTCTGCTAAACCATCAGCATTTTTAGCTAAACCAATGTAGCACATGGTTTTTTCGGAATGAAATTCCATTCCCACTACAGGTTTAATATCAACAGCTTTGCATCTTTTTATGAAGTCATAGATTCCCGTAACTGTATTAATATCTGTTAATGCCATTGCTTTTACTCCACAATTAGCCGCTTGAAGCACTAAGTCGTCAAGTGGGATAGTGCCGTAGCGTAGGGAGTGGTATGAATGGCAGTTGAGGTACATGCGTGTTGTTTATTCGATTAATTGTTTAATTAAAAGTTTAATGGTTTAAGGTTTAGGGGATCGTTTTAAAATTTCGTCTTTATTGTTTGGTTTAAAAGAAGCTCCTGCACAACGCATTACGGCATCAAAACCATATCGATTTTTCATTTTATCCATTGCAGCATAGAGCGATAGCATTTCTTCGGTATCTTCAAAAAGATTGATTTGATAGGTTCCTCTCACTAATCCGCTAAATCGAATGCCTATTAATCGCAATCGCATGCGACGTTGGTAGAGTTTTTCGAATAGTTCAATAATGTTTTTTGTTAGTATATGATCTGCTGAGGTATAGGCTATTTTGCATTGTTTGGTTTCGGTATCAAAATTAGCATACCGTATTTTTACGGTAATCGTAGAGGTAAGCCACTCTTCGGAACGAAGTTGAAAAGCCAATTTTTCAACCATTCCGATCAGTACTGATTTTAACTTTACGAGATCAATAGTATCTTGTGTAAAGGTATGTTCGGTAGAAATTGACTTTCTTTCTGTGTACGGTTCTACAGGCGTATTGTCGATGCCATTGGCTTTTTTCCAAATATCCAAACCGTTTTTGCCAATCATGCGCTGCAAAACTTCGGCGGGCATTTCGGATAAAGTTTGAATGGTACGAATTCCTATTCGAGACAAAAGTTGGAAAGTCACATTGCCAACCATCGGGATTTTTTGTACCGATAAAGGGTTCAAAAATGCCTGTACATTGTTTTCTGGAATTTCGAGATTTCCTTTTGGTTTGCCTTCTCCAGTAGCTATTTTAGAAACCGTTTTATTAATAGATAATGAAAAACTAATAGGAAGTCCTGTTTCTTTAATAACAGATGAAGCCAGTTCATTCGTCCATTTGTAACTGCCGTGAAATTTGTCCATTCCAGTTATGTCAAGGTAAAACTCATCAATACTGGCTTTTTCCATAATTGGAGCTTTTTCCTGAATGACTTGCGTTACATCATGAGACAATTGCGAATATAATTCCATATCGCCTTTGATAATTTTGGCTTGTGGGCAAAGTTTCATCGCCATGTGAATAGGCATCGCCGAACGCACACCAAAACGTCTGGCTTCATACGAACAGGAGGCTACCACGCCACGATCACCACCACCAATAATAAGTGGAATGCCTTCCAGTTGGGAGTTGGTGAGCCTTTCGCAGGATACAAAAAAAGTATCCAAATCCATATGTACAAT
>NZ_JBAWDL010000156.1:0-2423 GCF_049590715.1 Flavobacterium sp. | reverse complement strand
CTTCATGCACAAACCGAATTGGCCTCAGTATTTGGCGATCATATGGTCTTGCAACGAAATACAAAAGCAGCCGTTTGGGGAACAGACAAACCCTATACAAAAATTACAATTCAATCCAGTTGGGGAGAGCAAAGTACAACGACTACCGATAAAGATGGAAATTGGGTTACTTCTATAAAAACAACTAAAGAAGGAGGACCGTATGTTTTGACCGTCAATGGATCTCAAAAAATTGAAGTAAAAGACATTCTTTTGGGCGAAGTTTGGTTGTGCTCAGGTCAATCCAATATGGCTAGACAATTAAAAGGAGCCAAAGACCAACCAGTAGAAGGAAGTGAAGCCGAAATTGCGAATAGTAAAAACCCAAACTTGCGTTTTTTTACGGTCAAATTGGAGATGAGTTTAAGTCCGTTAACAAGATGTAAGGGAACTTGGGAAATATCAGAACCTAAAACTGCTGCTAATTTTAGTGCAACAGCGTACTTTTTCGGGAAAAAATTACAACAAGAATTGGGTGTTCCAGTAGGACTTATTTCCAGCAATCAAGGATCTACACCTGCCGAAGCTTGGTCACCTAATACAGTTGCTAGTCGCTTTCCTAGATTAGAAAAAATACTAAAGGAACAGCCTACAATTACGATAAAAACTCCAACTGTTCTTTATAATGCGATGATTAATCCATTAATTCCTTTTACGATTAAAGGAGCTATTTGGTACCAAGGCGAAGCCAATAGAAATTATGCAACCGAATATACTACTCTGTTTCCAGCCATGATACAAAGCTGGAGAGACAACTGGAAGCAAGGCGATTTTCCGTTTTATTTTGTTCAGTTAGCACCGCTAGGTTTTGGAGGGGATAATTGGGTAGCGTTACAACACTCGCAATTAAAAGTTTTTTTGAATACACCCAATACGGGTATGGTAGTTACCAATGACATTGGTGACGAAAAGTGCATTCACCCACCCAAAAAGAAAGAAGTAGGAGACCGTTTGGCTCTTTGGGCATTAGCCAAAAATTATGGTTTTGATAAATTAGAATATTCTGGACCAGTTTATAAATCGATGATGATAAATAAAAATCAAGCAATACTCAATTTTGATTATGCGACCAACGGTCTATCTAGTAACGGAAAAAAACTAACAGATTTTGAAATGGCTGGCAAAGATGGAGTTTATTACCCAGCTATGGCGACAATTATAAAAGGCAATCAATTGCAAATTACGAGTGATAAAGTAGTAGAGCCAGTTGTGGTTCGCTATGCTTGGAAATCATTTTTAGAAGGGAGTTTGTTTAATACAGCTGGTTTGCCTGCATCAGCCTTTATTACTGATCCTAATTTTGTGTTTGATAGTACGAGTGTTAGTCCTAGAAAAAAGGAATAGATAAAAAAGTAGAATTAAATTTAGATATATGAAGAACATTGTAATAGTACTGTTCGTAATAACATTTTCGGTTTTCGGTACAAAAGCACAAGATTTAAAAAGCACGCCGTATGTAGATGTTTCAGATATAGAGTTATTTCCGCCAAAATTAGATATGAACGATGCAGGTTCAGTGGCTGAAAATACGTCTGGGTCTACCATAAATTTCAGTCACGTTAATGGGAAGGATGATACCAGTCGGTTGAATAAAGAAATTGATGGATTGACAAAAGGAGGAACAATTAATATAGCGGCTGGAACGTATGCTTTTAATAGTGTAAATATAAAATCCAATATTAGAATCAATTTTGCTCCAGGGGTTATTGTCAAAATTCCAGCTGGAAAGGATGGTTTTTACATTGGTCACGAACCAGGGGAAGCAAGAGTCGAAAATGTTAAATTTATAGGAGAAGGAAGCATTGCTACTCGACCTAAATTCGTTTTAGAAAGAAATGATAAAAAAGTAACTAGACTGATGCAAATAGGATATGCCTATAATGTTTTAATCCAAAACTTTACTATCGAAGACCATCAAACCAAAGGAGCGGCCATCGCTTTTAATCCTGTTCAAATAGGCAAGACGACTACAGCCAACAGACCAGAAAAAGTGACGCTAAATAACATTGGTCAGACAAGCGCATCTGTTGGTTATGGTTTGGCTCAATTAAATGTAGGAAAGAACGTCACCATGCGAAATCTAAGTTGTGAAGGAGGCGTAACCTGTCGAATAGAATCGCATAATGGTCGTAAATACGATTTAGGAACTGCAGATCTTAGAATATTCAATGTTTCTAATAAATATGGTTTTTCGACAGTATTATTACAACCACATTCGGTAGAAAATGGAACAATAACAGTAGATGGTGCAACGTCCTACGGAAGTGCTTTTACAGCATTTATTGTAGAAGGTTTTATAGCCAAAGAATCCAAAAGGAAATCAGTTGGGACTTTTGCAGCCAATTCATCTTTTTCAAATATAAGTATGTTTTCTACTGATGATA
>NZ_JBAWDL010000155.1:0-22130 GCF_049590715.1 Flavobacterium sp. | reverse complement strand
GATAATGATCCAGTGATTTTCATGGAATCAGAGCAAATGTATGGTGATAAAGGTGAAGTTCCAGATGGTGAATATGTTATTCCAATTGGAGTTGCTGATATTAAACGTGAAGGAACAGATGTTACTATTGTATCATTTGGTAAAATTATCAAAGAAGCTTTTATTGCTGCTGATGAATTAGCTAAAGAAGGTATTTCTTGTGAGGTTATCGATTTAAGAACAGTACGTCCTTTAGATATTGATGCCATTTTAACTTCAGTTAAAAAAACAAATAGATTGGTGATTCTTGAGGAAGCTTGGCCTTTTGCAAGTGTTTCTTCTGAGATTACTTATTTAGTTCAAGAGCGTGCTTTTGACTTTTTAGACGCACCTATTCAAAGAATTACAACAGCTGATACACCAGCACCATATTCTCCTGTATTATTAGAAGAATGGTTACCAAATGCAGGTGATGTTGTAAAAGCAGTTAAAAAAGTATTGAATAAATAGTTTAAATAAAAAATATTATTTTTTTAAAACGACCTGTTTTTTAAAAATAACTATAAATTTGAAGCTTCATCATATTTCTAAATTTGATGAAGTTTTTTTTTATTCTTTATTGACGTATGAAAAATAGATTGTTTTTATTCTTATTCTTTTTGTTGGGGATATCTAATGTGATTGTCGCTCAGACTAAAGTGAGCGGTGTGGTTTATGATGAGAATAATCAGCCATTAGGGTTTGCTAATGTAGTTTTCAAAGGATCTAATGTTGGTGTGATGACAGATATTAATGGCACATTTCTGTTAGAATCTTCAAATAATTATAAAACAGTAGAGGTTTCTTATGTCGGGTTTCAAACAAGTGCGATTGATGTTAGTCAGTCTGAAGTAGTCAATATAAAGATAAAGCTATTGCCAGAAGCACAGTTGAAAGAAGTAGTTGTGTTTTCAAAACCAACCAAGCATTTGTCCAAAAAAGAAAATCCTGCTTATCGAATTCTGAAAGGTATTTGGGCAAACAAAAAGAAGAACGGTTTAGCTTTAATGAAGCAATATGAATTTAAAAAATACACTTCGATATCATTAGGATTGAGTAATTTAGATAGTGTTTTTCTTAAAAAAAGATTAGGGAAGGATTATGATACGATTATTGCTATTGCTTCTCAGGATCCCAAACTGAAGAAGTTTGCTATTCCTGTTTATATGAAGGAAACCAATGAAAGAGACTATGGTAGCAACTTGCTGGGTAAATTTAAAACAACACTAGAGGCTGAACGCCAAACAGGATTAGGGCAGCAGGGTTTTGTGTTTGATCGTATTGGGAGTGTGTTTACAACAATAGATATTTATAATGATGATGTCGAAATTCTAAGAAAATCTTTTGTTAGCCCCATTTCTACTAGAGGATATGGAATACATGAATATGTATTAGGTGATAGTACTGTAGTTGGCGATAAAAAGATTTATGAAATTCGTTTTTATCCTCGCCAAGATCAGGATTTAGCATTTGAAGGAAGTTTTAAAGTAGACTCAAAGAGTTTTGCTATCACTGAAATTTTCATGCGAACGAATAGAAAAATTAATTTGAACTTAGTTCGAAATCTGTACATCGAAAAGTATTTTGAAACTGTAAACGATACCCTTTATCTTCCTACTAGAGATTATTATGAGGCTGATTTTACGCTTTTGACCAAAAATGATGATGAAAAAGGGATGTTCGTAAAGAAAAATATAGTGTATGATGACTATGATTTTGACATTGTACATGACTCCTCTTTTTACGATGAAGTAGTAGTTCAGACTAGGAGTAATCAGTTTGTGAAAGAGGATAGTTATTGGAATCAAGTAACGAACCTAGATAAAGAATTGCAAAATTCAAGAAAGGTAATAAACGATCTGAAAGCTAATAAAAAAATTCAACGGGTTTCAAATGTTATTAATATTGTTTCTACAGGATACATTCCTTTAAATAAATATATTCAGTTTGGTTCCATTTGGCAATCAATTTCCAATAACAATGTAGAAGGAAATAGATTGCGTGCTGGGTTTCGTTCTTTTAAAACAATTAACGATTTGTTCAGAGCCAAAAGTTATTTTGTTTATGGAACACTCGATCATAAGTTTAAGTATGGTTTTGAAGCCAAATATTTGATTAATCATTCGCCAAGAATCGTTATTGGTGCTGCGGTGATTAATGATAATCTGCAATTAAGTGGTAATAGTTTTAATCCAAATGATTTGTTTCCAACTCGTTCAGAAACGAATGTTTTGATTGCACGCGGAGAAAATTTGACGTTAACAAAGGTATCTAAAAATGTACTTAATATTGATTTAGCATTTTCGGATAATTTACATATTGGAGTTTCAGGAGTATACAGTCATATGAAATCTGCTGATGAAGAGTTGTTTTCTATTGACTACAAGTTGCCAAATGAAACTGAAGCTAAAAGTGTTGTTCGAGATTTTGCAAATAGTATTTCTTTAGAGTGGACTCCAAAAAGAAGGGTTAACGGATTTGGTGTAGAGCAAAGTTTGGGTAAAAATTTATTTTCTTCAGTAACTTTAAAATACACACATGGTTATAAAGGTATAGCGGGAAGTGATTTTAATTATAACAAGGTTCAAATGGCTTTTAAAAAGCCATTGATGATCAGTAATTTTGGGGTACTAGGAATGTATTTAGAAGGAGGAAAAACATTCGGAACAGTACCGCTTACTTTATTGAGTCCTATTAACGCAAATCAAACGTACTCGATTGTCTCCAATTCATTTTCGATGATTGATTATTATGATATGATGACAGATACATATCTGACAGCTCATTTTGAGCATCATTTTAATGGATTCATTTTGAATAAAATCCCTTTAATAAACAAATTGAAATACCGGAGTGTTTTGTTTTATAAATCCATTTATGGAACGATTTCAAAAGATAATGTTGCGATAAATCAATCTTCAATTGTTTATAAAGCTCCTACAGAGAAATTGTATAGTGAATACGGATTTGGAATTGAAAACATAGGTTTTGGGAACTTTAGACCTATTCGAATTGACTTTATTTGGCGAGCAACTTTTGAAAATGTAAATGGACCTGAATCGCCAAAGTTTGGTGTTCGTTTTGGATTTATTCCTGATTTTTAATTAAAAGAGAATTCAGTGATAGATACTATACTTTCTCGTTTGTATCTGTTTTTTATTTCTAATGGATTTAAATATAGTTTTTTTCGAAATTGAAATGGACGATATAATTAGATTTTCATTGTGAAAAGACAAAATTTCTTTAAGTTTGCAAAAGAAATAAAAAAATAAAAATGACTGCAGATAAAATAACCACTTTCGATGTATTAATCGAAATTCCAAGAGGAAGTAGAAATAAATATGAATACGATTTCGAAATAAGAAGAATGCGTTTTGACAGAATGTTGTTTTCTTCGATGATGTATCCAGCTGATTATGGTTTTATTCCTGAAACTTTAGCACTTGATGGTGATCCATTAGATGTATTGGTTTTGGTAAACGAACCAACATTCCCTGGTTGTGTAATGGAAGTGAAGCCAATTGGGGTTTTCCACATGGCAGATGATAAAGGTCCAGATGAAAAAGTAATCTGTGTACCTGTTTCTGATCCAATTTGGAATTCATTAAATGACTTGTCTGATATGAATCCTCACTTAGTAAAAGAAATTGAACATTTTTTTCAAGTGTACAAAGATTTAGAGAATAAAAAAGTTGATGTTGGAGGTTGGGGAGATGTAAATGAAGCATTTGCAATCATCAAAGAATGCCAACAGCGTTTCAATGATATTCCAAATAAACCAGAAGGATTGTTTACTATTAAATTGTAAATTTCTCTTTAAAACATAAATAAAAAGGCAATATTCTTAATAGAGTATTGCTTTTTTTGGTTAAATTCGTTCGGTACACATTTATTATTAACCGATAACCGAACCAATTTATGAATACAATGATGATTTATCTACCAATAATCATGGCGATTATTGGACTTGTTTTTATGGGAGTCAAAAGAGCTTGGGTTTTAAAACAAGACGCAGGTGATGGAAAGATGGCTTCCATTTCTGATTATATTTATGAAGGTGCTTTAGCATTCCTTAAAGCCGAATACCGCTTACTTACTTTTTTTGTCATAGGGGCTAGTATTGCCTTGGCAACCATTTCTTTTATTGTTCCAACTACCCATATTTTAATAGTAGTTGCTTTTGTTTTTGGTGCTTTTTTCTCAGCGCTTGCGGGAAATATGGGAATGAAAATCGCAACTAAAACGAATGTAAGAACGACTCAAGCAGCTCGTACTAGTTTACCTCAAGCTTTAAAAGTTTCTTTTGGTGGAGGCACCGTGATGGGATTGGGTGTTGCTGGTTTAGCCGTTCTAGGATTAACTGGTTTTTTTATCTTCTTCTTTCATTATTTTATGGGAGGCGTTTGGGGAACTGATGGTACCGAAAAAATGACTATTGTACTTGAGACGCTAGCAGGTTTTTCAGTTGGTGCAGAATCTATCGCTTTATTCGCTCGTGTAGGTGGCGGAATTTATACCAAAGCGGCAGATGTTGGTGCTGATTTAGTGGGTAAAGTTGAAGCAGGAATTCCTGAGGATGATCCTCGTAATCCTGCAACAATTGCTGATAATGTTGGAGATAATGTAGGAGACGTAGCGGGTATGGGAGCTGATTTATTTGGTTCGTATGTCGCAACGGTTTTGGCCGCAATGGTATTGGGAAATTATGTGATTAAAGATATGGGAGGTTCCATTCAAGATGCTTTTGGCGGAATTGGACCAATTCTATTACCAATGGCAATTGCAGGTTTTGGAATCCTATTTTCCATCATTGGAACGATGTTAGTTAAAATATCCGATGATAATGCTAAAGAGCCTCAAGTACAAAAAGCATTAAATATTGGAAACTGGGTATCTATTGCTTTAACTGCTATTTCTTGTTACTTTTTAGTGCAATATATGTTACCACAAACCATGAAAATGGAGTTTTTTGGTGAGGGAATTCAAGATATTTCATCTATGCGTGTTTTTTATGCAACTATCATTGGTTTGATAGTAGGGGCAGTTATTTCTTCGGTAACGGAGTATTACACTGGTCTTGGTACAAAACCAGTCATGGCAATTGTGCAAAAATCAAGCACAGGTGCGGGAACAAATGTAATTGCAGGTTTAGCAACAGGGATGATTTCTACTTTTCCAACAGTATTGTTATTTGCCGCGGCTATTTGGTCTTCCTATGCATTAGCAGGGTTTTATGGTGTAGCTTTGGCTGCATCAGCTATGATGGCAACAACAGCGATGCAATTAGCAATTGATGCTTTTGGACCAATCTCAGATAATGCAGGAGGAATTGCCGAAATGAGTGAATTGCCAAAAGAAGTGCGTACAAGAACAGATATTTTAGATTCGGTAGGGAATACGACTGCGGCTACGGGTAAAGGTTTTGCAATTGCTTCGGCAGCATTAACCTCTTTAGCTTTATTTGCGGCTTATGTAACCTTTACTGGTATTGACGGAATTAATATTTTTAAAGCACCTGTTTTGGCGATGTTGTTTGTGGGAGGAATGATTCCAGTGGTTTTTTCTGCTTTGGCAATGAATTCAGTAGGTAAGGCTGCAATGGACATGGTTTACGAAGTACGCCGTCAGTTTAAAGAAATACCTGGGATTATGGAAGGTACTGGCAAACCTGAGTATGCTAAATGTGTGGATATTTCAACTAAAGCCGCTTTACGCGAAATGATGTTGCCAGGTGCTTTGACCATCGGGTTTCCTATAGCAGTTGTGCTTTTAGGAAAGTTAGTTTATAGTGATAACAATCAATTAATAGCTGAAATGTTAGGTGGCTATATGGCTGGCGTTACGGTTTCGGGTGTGTTATGGGCTGTTTTTCAAAACAATGCTGGAGGTGCTTGGGACAACGCTAAAAAATCTTTTGAAGCTGGTGTGTTGATTAATGGAGAAATGACCTACAAAGGATCAGATGCGCACAAGGCAGCTGTAACAGGAGATACTGTGGGAGATCCGTTCAAAGATACATCAGGACCTTCGATGAATATTTTAATTAAATTGACTTGTTTGATAGGTCTTGTGATGGCGCCTATTTTAGGAAATGGAAGTCATACAATTTCGAATAATGTAGCTTCATGTTGTATTACTACAGGAAAATGTAGCTCAATGTCTGAAGAAGAATGTATCGCTAAAGGCTGTACCAATAAAGATTGTGAACATCATCAAGCTATGGCTTCTTGTTGTACAGCTAATGGAAAATGTACGTCAATGTCCGCAGAAGAATGTAAAGCTAAGGGCTGCACTAACAAAGATTGTGAACATCATCAAGCAATGGCTTCATGTTGTGCTGCTAATGGTAAATGTACATCAATGTCAGCAGAGGAATGTAAAGCTAACGGCTGTACGAATAAAAAATGTGAACATCATGTTGCTAAAACAGGTTGCGATATGTCAAAATGTGAAAAAATGACAAAAGAAGAATGTGCAAAGATGTGTGACGATAATGGATGCTCAGCTGAAGAAAAGGCTTTTTGTTTATCTCATTTTGATACGAATGGGAAGTTTGTAAAATCTTCTGAAAAATCATGTTGTATTAAAAAATAGTTAATTTAAAAGCTATAAAAAATGCCTCGCAAATGCGAGGCATTTTTTGTATATGTTCTTTTTAATCTAAATAAGTCTGTATTTGAAATTCAAACCCAAATTAAAAAAATGTCAACATTGTACTTTCTACTGTTCTTCGAGGTAAAATGTTATCGCTGTTTAAAACAATCCATGCATCTCTGCATCAATTTTGTTAATGATGTCACCTAAATCTTCTGGATTGTCTACAAAATTGATATTATCTACATCAATAATCAATAATTTTCCTCGGTCATAAGTATGAATCCAAGCTTCGTATCGCTCGTTCAAACGACTTAAATAATCAATAGAAATCGAGGTTTCGTATTCGCGACCTCTTTTATGAATTTGGCCCACTAGGTTAGGAATTGAACTTCTAAGGTAAATTAATAAATCAGGTGCTTTAACGGTCGATTCCATTAATTCGAATAAAGAAGAATAATTGTCAAAGTCACGGTGCGTCATCAATCCCATAGCAAATAAATTGGGAGCAAATATGTGGGCATCTTCATAAATCGTACGATCTTGAATCACCTTTTTTCCGCTTTCGCGAATTTGTTTAACTTGACGAAAACGACTATTCAAGAAATAAATCTGCAAATTAAAAGACCAACGTTCCATTTGATGGTAAAAATCATCTAGGTAAGGGTTGTCAACCACGTCTTCATAATGAGGTTCCCATTTGAAATGTTTGGAGAGTAATTGTGTTAATGTCGTTTTTCCTGAACCTATATTTCCTGCTACTGCTATGTGCATTACGGTGTTATGATTTTATAATTTGTAATTCCTTCCGATGTAAAAATAGATAAAATTTGGTCTTTGTAATAGCATTTTTGAAAGCATTTTTCTGAAATATCAATTTCGTATTTTTTATTTTGTTTGCTATCTATTAGAAATAATTGATTGTCTTTACTGAAAATAAATTGGGATTCATTAATGAATTCAATCCATTCAAAATCAGTGATTTTTCCTAAGTTTGAAATTTTCCCGTATATCGTGCACACGAATGCATTGTTTTTGTCGTCTATCCAATAGAAGTGATTGAAATCAGATTGGTAAAAAACCATCGCTTCTGGAAAGGGAGTGGAAATGGTTCTATAAGTGTTTTTTAAATAATTATAGAAACCTATTTGTTGATTCAAACGGTTGTAAATCCAAAGTTGATTTTGACTTGCTATTCCTGTTGCTGAAACAGTGATTGGCGTTGATTCTTCTGAGAAATTAATTTTTTGAGTTTCGCTCAATTGATTGTCTAAGAGAATAATGGTATTAAAGTTTTCATAAAAAAGAACAATTTTTAATGGATTAGTAAGATTTACTTTTGATAAAGCACCTAAAGAGACGTTTTTATATTCCCAATGTTCTTTGTCTTTTATTTTATAAAATACAGCATTCTCAGTATAATAGTTGTATCCGTATTGATCTGTACCAACAAATTCTTTTTCGTTTACAGAAACGGAATTAATTATAGAAGCAACTATTTTAGGGTTTTGAGCGCTAACGATAAAAAATGAAAAGAATAAGATAAGTAAAAAAGTATTTTTCATAGTGTTGCAAATTACAAAAAAACGGCACATATGAAACATTAAAAGTAATGTAGAAATAATTTGATAATAAAATAAAAAAATGATGAAGAAAAGAATTTTACTAATGTTTTTTGTTTTGACAGCTTTTTTAAGCGTTCAAGCTCAGGAGTTTCAAGGAATGGCGGTTTATCAGTCTAAAACTAGTTCCGCAGAGTTCAAAGACCGATTTAAAGGGAATAAAGATGTCACTCCCGAAATGCAAAAAAGAATGGAAGAACGAATGAAATCTATGTTTGAAAAAACATTTACCCTTTATTTCGATAAATCAGCGTCAATATACAAAGAAGAAGAAAAATTAGAAGCTCCAGGGCAAGATGGTGGTGGTAGATCAAGAATGATGAGTTCGATGATGGGAAGTGGTGGTACATTTTACAAAAATGTAAAACAAAAAACCTATGCGATAGATAAAGAATTTATGGGGAAAGAATTCTTGGTTAAAGATTCTCTTCCTAAGCTACAATGGAAAATGGAAGGAGAAACAAGATTAATAGGTGGGTATAATTGTTTTAAAGCAACGGCTGTCTTGACAGTAACGGAGTTAGATTTTAATGCTTTAAGACCAAAATCTGATGAAGAAAAAAAGAAAGAAGAACAGTCTAAAGATAAAAAAACGAATTTTCTAGATAACTTAATGGTGCCTAAAGAGGCGGTTATAACGGCTTGGTATACTCCCGAAATCCCAGTGAATCAAGGTCCCGATAAATATTGGGGATTGCCAGGGTTAATTTTAGAAATTAATGATGGCAAGACAGTTATTCTGTGTTCTAAAATTATTTTAAATCCAAAAGAAAAAACTACCATCAAAGCACCCACTTCAGGTAAAACCATTTCTCAAAAAGAATATGATGAAACGGTGATTAAAAAAACAAAAGAATTTATGGAATCCAATCAAAGACCTGGTGGTGGTAGAGGACCTGGCGGAATGAGACATTAATTTTGAAATTCAACATTAAGAAATAAATTCTTATATATTTATGAAAATAGAACCAAACAAATAATGGTTATGTCAAAAGAGAATACCAATGTTAAAATTTAAACTTATGAAAAAAACACTTTTGGTGGTTTTATTTTTGTGCTCTTTGCTTTCGGTTGCACAATCTGTTCGGTTGGATGGGATTATTAAAGATACGGCGGGTCAACCACTTGAAATGGCAAATGTGATGGCGGTAAATCATAATACCAATGCCATGGATTCCTATGCTATTACAAATGATAAAGGAAAGTTCAATCTTTTATTAAATATAAATACGTCCTATAGTATTAATATTAGTTATCTGGGAATGCAAAGTAAAATTATTGAAATTGTAACTGCCCAAGAAAATATTACCAAAACTGTGGTGATGGAAACGGGAGGAATCGAATTAGAAGGAGTCGAAATTATTCGTGAAATGCCAGTCTCTATCAAAGGAGATACCATTGTTTATAATGCGGATTCCTTTAAATCTGGAACCGAACGTAAACTCGAAGATATTTTAAAAAAATTACCTGGAGTTGAGGTAAATGATGATGGGGAAGTAGAGGTTGAAGGTAAAAAAGTGACCAAATTGATGGTGGAAGGGAAAGATTTTTTTGATGGAGATACAAAATTAGGAGTCAAAAATATTCCTGCTGATGCTATTGATAAAATCCAAGTATTGCGTAATTATAGTGAAGTTGGTGCACTTAAAGGAGTCGAGAATAATCAGGACAACGTGGCTATGAATATTAAATTAAAATCTGGGAAAAAGAATTTTTGGTTTGGTGATGTGACTTCTGGTGCTGGAGTGGCGCATGAAGAAAGTCGCTATGTTATCAATCCTAAATTGTTTTATTATAATCCTAAATATAGTGTCAACTTAATTACCAATTTCAATAATATTGGAGAATTACCGTTGACCACTCAGGATTACTTCAAGATGACAGGAGGCTTTAGGGGTGTTTCCAGAAAAGGAGGTAGTAGTTTTGATGTGTCATCCAATGATTTAGGGATTTCGATGATGCGAAACAATAGAGCTAAAGATATCGAAACTAAATTTGGAGCCACAAATTTCTCCTATAGTGTCAACAAAGCATGGAATCTTAGCGGTTTTGGAATATTCTCAAGTTCCGATACTGAGCTGGAAACTAAATCTCAAACAACCATTTTAGATTCTGGTGACAAACAAAAGAATCTAGAAGAGTCAGCCCAAAAAAGTAATTTTGGGATGTTTAAACTAAGTTCTAGTTACAAGCCTAATGCGAAACTGCAATTTGATTATGATGTTTTGGGGAAACTTTCAAAACAAGACGAACTGTCTAGTCTTTTTAGAGAATCGATTGTGAATTCAGTGTCAAATACAGAGGATATTTTAACTACTAAAAAGCAAAATCCAGTATCATTTAATCAAAATCTCAATTTATATTATACATTAAATGATAAAAATATTTTTGCCTTTGAGGCACAACATTTGTATCAAGACGAAAATCCATTTTATAACGCTAATTTACAAAGCCAACCTTTCTCTCTAGCAGGTTATATCTCAGGTCAAAGTCGTAATGATTTGAATCAAGATCGTTTTGTGAAGACTAATAAAATAGATGCAAAATTTGATTATTACTATATGGTAACGCCTAAGAGTAATATTAATGTGACATTGGGAGAAACCTATTCCTATCAAAACTTTAATTCTCATATTTTTCAAATTCTAGACGATCAATCCGCTAATGATTTGAATGCTTCTGAGAATAATAATCAGGTTAATTATGGTTTTAACGATGTGTTTTTAGGATTGCATTACAAAATATTGACTGGGAAATTTACTTTCAATCCAGGGGTGAGTTTGCATTATTATGATATGAATAACCAGCAATTAGGAACGGACAATCAGCAAAATTTTTATAGAGTATTGCCTGATGTTTTTGCCTTATACCAAATCAAAAAATCCGAAAGTTTAACCTATAATTATTCCTTAACCAATAATTTTACGGATATAAATAAATTAGTTCAAGGCTATGTTTTTTCAAACTACAACAGTCTTTCGCAAGGAAATAGAACCTTGGAAAATGCCATTTCGCAAGTGCATTCGTTGCGTTATTTTAAATACAACATGTATAACTTAGAAAACATTTTTGCAAATGCCACCTATACTAAGAAAGTTGATGCTGTAAAAACACGCTCAGTTTTTTCAGGAATTAATCAAGCCACTTCTCCGTACAATTCAGATTTAGCTGATGAAACATTATCAGGCTCTGGAAATTATGGTCGCTCTTTCTTAAAAAATTACAAAGCTAGTATAGGAGCTAGTGCTAATTGGTCTAAATTCAATAACATTCAAAACAATAAACTATCAACAACTGAAAGTTTTACACAGAGTTATAATGTTAAAGCATCGACAAATTATAAAAATATGCCCAACATAGAATTCGGTTATAAATACACAGTCAATGAGTATAACGGAACAACTTTTTACACTGATAGTCCATCAGCAAAGTTGGATTATTACTTTCTAAATGCCTTTTCTTTTGTGTCGGAGTATGAGTTTTACAACTATCGTAACGATACAGGAACAGTTAAAAATGAATATGATTTCTTGAGTGCAAGTTTGATTTACCAAAAGAAAAATGCCAAAATGGAGTACAAACTCTCAGCAACCAATATTCTGAATACCACTTCACTAAACGACGATAGTTTTTCGCAATTTTCAACTAGAACTTCACAATATACCGTGCAGCCGCGTTATATTATTTTCTCTTTGAAATATAATTTGTAGCTATTCCTGCTGTCCGTTTCAATCTTTTACTCAAAACACTTTTTTTGCTAGTCTCTTGCAGGAGCTTCCTCTGGTCGCTCTGCAAGAGACGCAAAAAATAATGTTTTTTATAAAAGGATTTCCACTTCCATCAGGGCTAAAAAACGTTTCCGTTATAAAGGAATGAATATTTTTTAATATAAATGAAAAATACTACTTTTGAGATGTGAATTTACTAGAGTTAATTTCTAGTAAGTAATATTAATAAATAAATTTAAAATGAAAAAAATTGCTCTCGTATTAGCATTGTTTACGTTTGGTTTTGCCAATGCACAAGCACCTTTAGAAGAAGGTGGATTACAATTAAACGCAGGAATAGGCACTTCAGGATGGGGAACACCTGTTTATGTAGGTCTTGATTACGGAATTGCAACAAACTTTACTCTTGGTGGAGAAGTTTCGTATCAATCCTATAATCAAAATGTTTACGGTACTGGTGATATAAAAAGTACTATCATAGGTATTCAAGCTAATGGTAATTACCATTTTAATGAGGTGTTGAATATTCCTAGTGAATGGGATTTATATGGTGGAGCGAATTTGAATTATTATAGTTGGACAACAAAGTATAATGGTGAAAAATACGATTATAATGGCGCTAGCAACTTTGGATTAGGATTGCAAATAGGGGGTCGTTATTTCTTTAATGACAATTTTGGAATTAACCTTCAGTTAGGTGGTGGTAATGTTGTAAGTGGTGCTAAAATAGGAATTACATACAAGTTGTAATATCCATTTTTATATAATTAAAAAGGGCTGTCTTTTCGAGACAGCCCTTTTTTGTGTAATAAAATATTTTTTGAATTACAATCCAAAAGCAGTTTTAACTTGATCAACAAAATCTAATTTTTCCCAAGTAAACAATTCAACCGTAACTGTTTTTTCGTTTCCACCTGGAGCAAAGAAAGTTTTAGTTACCGTTTCTGGTGTACGTCCCATATGTCCGTAAGCAGCAGTTTCGCTGTAAATTGGGTTTCTTAATTTCAAACGTTGCTCGATAAAGTAAGGTCGCATATCAAAGATAGCTTCTACTTTTTTAGCAATCTCACCATCTGTTAAATTTACTTTTGACTTACCATACGTCTCAATAAATATTCCCATTGGTTGCGCTACACCAATAGCGTATGATACTTGTACTAAAATCTCATCTGCAACACCAGCTGCTACTAAGTTTTTAGCGATGTGACGTGTTGCATAAGCAGCACTTCTATCTACTTTAGATGGATCTTTTCCAGAGAAAGCACCACCACCGTGCGCTCCTTTACCACCATAAGTGTCTACAATAATTTTTCTACCAGTCAAACCAGTATCACCGTGTGGTCCTCCAATTACAAATTTACCCGTTGGGTTAATATGGTATTGGATTTTATCATTGAATAAATGAGCATGTTTTGGATTCTTTGCAATAATTCTTGGAATCAAGATTTCAACGATGTCTTTCTTAATTTTAGCTAGCATCGTCGCTTCTTCGTCAAAATCATCATGTTGTGTAGAGATTACAATGGCATCAATACGTACAGGTACGTTGTCATCGCTGTATTCTAAAGTTACTTGAGATTTAGCATCAGGACGTAAATAAGTGATTTCACTATTCTCACGTCTTAAAATGGCTAATTCTTGTAATAATTTATGAGATAAATCTAATGCCAATGGCATGAAATTTTCAGTTTCGTTTGTAGCATAACCAAACATCATTCCTTGGTCACCTGCACCTTGTTCTTCAGGACTAGAACGATCTACACCTTGGTTAATATCTGCTGATTGCTCATGGATAGCCGATAGGATACCACAAGAATTGGCTTCAAACATATATTCACTCTTCGTGTAACCAATTTTTCTAATTACATCACGAGTGATTTGTTGAACGTCTAAATAAGTGTTTGATTTTACTTCCCCTGCCAAAATAACTTGTCCTGTAGTTACTAAAGTTTCACAAGCTACTTTCGAATCAGCATCAAATGCTAAAAAGTTGTCAATTAATGCGTCTGAGATTTGGTCTGCAATCTTATCTGGATGTCCTTCGCTCACAGATTCTGACGTAAATAAATAAGCCATAATATAATTTTTTTTTAAATTAGGCGAGAAAAAATAATTGCAAAAAGGACTAAAGTAGGGTTTCTGCTTTAGCATTTTTTCTACTGAAAAATTTTCAGCATCCATAAGGAACGGTGTTCATTATGAAGAGGTTGCAATCAGTTCAAATTTTTCCTCTGGTATTTTGAGGTGCAAAGGTATGAAACCATTTTGAATTGTAAATTAATCTGAGCTACTTTTTTGAATTTTAGTCCAACAAGAAGAGGCATTATGTTTATTGGGTCTATGTTTGTTGTTCTTACGGTGAGAATATTGGGATTTTGAGTGCGGAAACGGGTTTGACGTAATTTTGTTAGATTTACTTTAAAAACGTTTTGAAATAGGTAAAAAGCTTTTATTAGGTGTAGGTGTTAAGTTTATGAAAACAAAAAGTCCTGATAAAAATGATCAGGACTTTTCAAAATTACTAAAACAACTGAATTAATTATTGTAGAATGACTTTTTCATTGATAATAGATCCTTCTGATGTTTTTATGGACAATATGTAAACATTGTTCTTTAAACTAGGATTAAATTTTATCTGGATAGCCTTGTTGGTTCTTTTAAAATTACAAGTGTCTACTTTTTGCCCAAAATTATTATACAACAAGACTTCACTGATTTTTGCGTCTCCAACAATTACATTGATTTCATGATTTGTTATTGGATTAGGAAACATCTTAAAAGAAACTTTATCTAAATCATTTACAGATAAATTAGCAATAGGTAGATCAAATGGATGCTGAAAACCAGTTACATCAGTCAAAACAATTTTATACAAATCTTTAGGAGTAGTAACGTAAAGTGTTCCCAAACCAGCACCTCCAAAGGTACAATTAGTTGGGTTTTCTGTAAAATTAAATGTATTTGTTAAGGTACCCAAAGCATTAAAAACCTGGATGGATTTTTTTGCAGTAACATACAGATTTCCGTTTTTGTCTATTGCCATACCATCGGCTAGTGATTTTACTTCGGTATTATCATGGTCTGTTAATGTTGCAAATGCTACACGATTACTTACTAATCCTGTGGTAGTATTGATGTCATATTTATAAATAGTATAGCCATCAGAGTCATTTACAAATAATTTTTTCCCGTCTGTAGAAACAAGTACTCCGTTTGGAGAGGATATTGTTTCATCAATTGCAGTAAGTGTTCTGGAAGGATCAGGACTGATATAATATACCTTTCCAGAATTTGGTGACGATGCATAAATGCCTTCCTTTTTGTCTAGGCACAAATCATTTGCGTTTAAAATACCAGTAGCATAAGTGCTTAGTATTGTTCCCGATGTATTTCTGCGGGTGATTAAACCATCTCCAAATTCACAAACAATCAAATTTAAATTAGAATCAAACATCAATCCATTGGTTCTAGCTGGAGAAACGATATTAAAAGCAACAGCAAAAGTATTATTGGTAACGGAGTAAGTATACACTTTTCTGTCTATAATGTCTGAGAAGTAAATTTTATCAGAACGATCCCATACTGGGCCTTCAATAAAAGCAAATTGACCTGAGCTCAATTTTACAGGATTTTGTGAAAACACAACAAGCGTGTAATTAAATAATAAAGCAAATAAAAGTGTTTTTAATTTCATAATATAATTTTATTACGAAACTAAAAACTTTATACTCTTTTTAATAAACGATATTTACCTCTTACTAGATTGCTATTACCTAAAACGCTCAACTAGCTATACTGAATTAAATTTATAGATTTCTACTGTAGATTCACTGTTGTTTAAGATGTATTTAGTTTGTTCAGCACTTGTTAGTATTTTTCACTTTGTAGGAATGTTAAAATGCGGGATTATTTGTAGTATATGATAAAATGACAGATGCATTCTTCTTGCGTTAAAAATAACCTAGTCGAAGTTTTTAAATCAGGAACAGATGTTAATTTATTTGTAATCATTTGGATAAACCAAATTTAGTTCGGAGATTTGATATTCAAAATAAAACAAAAATGAATTTTTCAAAAGCAATTATGTGTATGGTGAAACAGAAATTTTTCTGCGGGTATACTATTGCTTAAACTTAAATATAAAATTTAGCAAAGCCTCCCGAGTAATTGGGAGGCTTTTTTTTTGAATGAAAATAATACTAATCACAATAAACAAACAAGAATATGAGCACATTAAAATTTGAAACAAATGCTTTACATGCAGGACACGATGTAACGAAACATGCCGGAACGAGAGCAGTTCCTATTTATCAAACATCATCATATGTTTTTAATAATTCAGAACATGCGGCTAATTTATTTGGACTGGCAGAGGCTGGATACATTTATACTCGATTAAATAACCCTACAAATGATATTTTAGAGCAACGTTTAGCAGCTCTTGAAGGCGGTATTGCTGCAGTGGTCACTGCATCAGGAACGGCGGCCATTGCTACGGCATTGTTGACGATGTTAAAAACGGGCGATCATATTGTAGCTTCTAGTAGTTTATATGGTGGGACATTCAATTTGTTTAATTCAACGTTGCCTAGATTAGGGATCACAGCCACATTTGTAGATCCATCTGATGCTGCGAATTTTGCAAATGCTGCGAACGAAAATACTAAAGTGATTTTTGTAGAAAGTTTAGGGAATCCAAAACTAGATGTTTTGGATTTAAAAGCAATTTCAGTAGTGGCTAAGTCTTTAAAAGTGCCGTTTGTAGTAGATAATACAGTTGCTTCTCCTTATTTGTTGAATCCTATTGCACACGGAGCAAATATTGTAATCCATTCGTTAACAAAATATATTGCAGGTAACGGAACTTCATTAGGAGGTGCTATTATTGATGCAGGAACATTTGACTGGAGTAGTGGGCGTTTTCCTGAGTTTACAGAACCTAATGCAGGTTATCATGGCTTAGTGTATCATGACGCTTTAGGTGCTGCTGCTTTTATTGCCAAAGTAAGAATCGAAGGCTTACGTGATTATGGTGCAGCTTTGAGTCCGTTTAATGCTTTTCAAATCATACAAGGGTTAGAGACATTGGCAGTGCGTGTTCAAAAACATAGTGAAAACGGATTGGCTTTAGCACAATGGTTGGAGTCTCAAGACCAAGTAGCTTGGGTGAATTATCCAGGATTAAAATCGAGTAACTATTATGATTTGGCTAAAGAATACTTACCAAAAGGACAAAATGGATTAGTGACTTTCGGTTTGAAAGCTGGTTTTGATGCTGCTAAAAAAGTAGCTGATGATACTAAACTATTCTCGCTTTTGGCAAATATTGGAGATACAAAGTCTTTGATTATTCACCCAGCTAGTACAACACATCAACAATTGTCAGACGAACAGCAACTAGCGGCAGGTGTTCCTAAAGATTTAATTCGTCTTTCAGTAGGATTGGAAGATATTGAGGATTTAAAAGCAGATTTAAAAGCGGTTTTCGATACATTATAATAATAGTAACTTAAGGTTGTCATAACATGAAATTTAGGTTTCAGTTGTATCTTTGGAATGTCAAATCAAAAGAGTGGAATAGAGTTGATTTTTAAAATTAACTTGCAGAAAAGACTCTTAGTTGATTTGCTTTTTAAAATTTAATGTTAAGTGTTGGTGTTTAAATCATAATTATCTGTTAATTTGATTAGTAGCTCACAATTTATACAAAAACAATTTGGTTAGTCGAAGATAATTTATATCTTTGTGGCTGTAAAAAAACAAGAAAATGAATTTTATTATTTGTAAAAAATCGATGGTTCAAACTAAGAAAATCCGCAGGAGTGCGATAGCTTAATTTTTTTATTCAAATAAGATTAAAATATAGCAAAAGCCTCCTAAGAAATTAGGAGGCTTTTTTGATATATAGTACAAAAGTAATATTCAAAATAATAATAAAATGAATAATAATACCACTAAAAAGTTAAAACAAGTATCGATGATTGTGTTTTGTACACAACTATCAGTCTGTTGATATCCAAAAGTATTGTTTATATAATATAAACCCTTTTGGTAAATAACCAAAAGGGTTTTTTTATATCAAGTAAGTAAAAAGTAAAACAAACAAATAAATAAAACAATTAAAATTAAAATTATGAACGCAAGAAGAATGATTGCTAGAGCCTTAGAGTTAATAAGGACTAGAAGAGGGGCAAATCCTGTAGCAGGAAACAGAGAAGAATTGACAAACATTAGATTTGGTACAGCTACAAGTACAAATTTAGAGAAACAAAAAAATGTAGTGAATTCACTTTTATTAATGTACTCTAAAGAAAATGAAACATTATTTATATAGATCTTATTTCGAAAATGTAATTAAGAAGCGCAAGTGATTTCTGGATGATTTTATTCAGTTTTGACTTGCGTTTTTTGCTTTGCTTTGCTATTGCATTAAATCTGAATCAGCAAAATTTGTTTGTTTGAAAAAATAATAGTTTCTTTGTGCTATAAATGTTCATAAACGTATTGAAATGTTATAAAGAAAGGACGAGGGATTAGACCCGATGATGCCTTAGCAACCCTTCGATTCATCGAAGAAGGTGCTGCATTCTACCGCATACTCTGTGGAAAGATAACACCGCATACTCTTCTAGTTTATGTTTATTTTCTTTATACTATTTCCATACAAATCAATAATAACACGATTTGAAGTTGGAAAAAAAACCATTAAATCTTACCATATCTAATTTTGTCACTGAAAACGGTGCAAAATATCCGTCTTTGAAACTTTCGTATCAAGTTTTTGGTGCGCCTTTGCATACCGCTCCCATTATTTTAATCAACCATGCCTTGACAGGAAATTCACAAGTCATTGGCGAAACAGGGTGGTGGAATGATTTGGTTGGTATTGACAAAACCATTGACGTTCGAAAATATACGATTGTCTCTTTTGATGTGCCAGGAAATGGTTTCAATACGGATGCTATCGAGAATTACCGAGATTTTATAGCAAGAGATATCGCTCGAATTTTTATCGAAGGACTTCGGTTTTTAGAGATCGATCATTTGTTTGCGCTTATTGGAGGTTCAGTTGGAGGTGGAATTGCTTGGGAAATTTTGGCTTTGGAACCAAAAATAACGGATAATTTTATTCCCATTGCTACCGATTGGAAATCGACAGATTGGTTGATTGCTAATTGTTATTTGCAAGAGCAAATCCTTAATAACTCAAAAAAACCAATTGAAGATGCGCGTATTCACGCTATGTTGTGTTATAGAACGCCAGAATCTTTCAAAGAGAAATTTAACAGGCTAACCACTGAAAAACTGGAAACCTTTCAAGTAGAAAGTTGGTTGAATTACCATGGTGAAAAATTAGAAAAACGTTTTCAGCTTTCCGCTTATAAAATGATGAACCAATTATTGAAAACCATTGATATTACTCGCAATCGTGAGTCATTAGAATCGGTTATTTCAAAAGTGGATGCTAATATATACATTGTAGGAATCAATTCCGATTTGTTTTTTACGGCAAAAGAGAATCGAGAAACCTATAACGAGATTAAAAAATTTAAAGATAATGTATTCTATAGTGAGATTGATTCACAACATGGGCACGATGCCTTTTTGATGGAATACGAGCAATTAGACAATTTGTTAGAAGTTGTTTTCAAAAATAAAAAACAGATGAAAATAGTAAAATTTGGCGGTAAATCATTGGCTAACGGTGAAGGTATCGATAAAGTTTTGAACATTGTTGTTGAGAAAATTAAGCAAGAGGAAAAAATTGCAATTGTAGTTTCAGCAAGAGGAAATGCAACGGATGAGTTAGATGATATTTTGACCATTGCTGCTAAAAACGGGAATTACAAGCCCTTACTAGAAAGCTTTAAAACCTATCAAAAAGATGGTTTTGATGCAGTTGATTTTTCAGAAGAATTTGACAAACTAGACAAACTTTTTGAAGGAGTGAGCTTGATTGGTGATTTTAGCGCTAAGATTCAAGACCAAATTCTAGCACAAGGCGAATTGCTTTCGGCTAAATTATTAGTGTTTTTGCTGCAACAAAAAGGGATTCAAGCAAAACTAGCAGATACAAGAGCGTTAATTGTTACCGATTCTAATTTTGGTGATGCACAACCATTTGATGCTGTGTCTAAGAAAAACGTCATTCAAACTTTTAAAGAAAATAAGGATTCTCTGTTAGTAATCACAGGTTTTATTGGTGCAAATGCCAAAAAAGAAACAACTACTTTAGGTAGAAATGGAAGTAATTATACTGCTTCACTGATTGCGAATTACATCAATGCCGAAGAGTTACAAAATTATACACACGTTGATGGAATTTATACAGCCAATCCTGAGATGGTTTTGGATGCCAAAAAAATCGAACATTTGTCGTATAACGAAGCCAATGAGATGGCTAATTTTGGTGCCAATATTTTGCACGCCAAAACGATTATTCCATTATTAGAGAAGAATATTCCTTTGCGTATTTTGAATACGTTTAATAATGAAAACCAAGGAACGCTAATCACCTCTAAGTCGAATAAAGAAGGAATTAAAACGCTTTCTGTTTTAGAAAATGTCGCTTTGGTAAACCTTGAAGGACGTGGATTACTTGGAAAAACAGGTGTTGATGCTCGTATTTTTAGAGTAATGGGCGATAATAATATTAGCGTGAGTATCATTTCGCAAGGGTCATCTGAAAGAGGAATTGGACTTGTAGTTGATGCTAACCAAGCGACTAATGCGATGATTGAATTGGAAAAGGAATTTGAAAATGATTTCTATTCTAAGGATGTTAATAAAATTTCGGTTACTGACGACGTGTCTGTGATTTCGATAATTGGTCAAGATTTGAGTACGTTTCACAAACCTTACACGGCTTTGATTCGCAACAACATTGTGCCTATTTTATTCAATAATACGGTTACAGGTAAAAACGTGAGTTTGGTGGTGCAAAAATCACAACTCAAAAAAGCGTTGAATGTGATTCATGGAGAAATCTTTGGAGTAGCAAAAAAAATCAATATTGCCGTTTTTGGTCATGGACTAGTAGGAGGAACTTTGATCAATCAAATCCTTGAATCAGCTGATGCTATCGAAAAAAGGAAAGGCGTAAAATTGAATGTTTTTGCGGTTGCAAATTCTAAAAGTGTTTTGTTGAATAAAAATGGAATTTCACCAAATTGGAAAAGCGAAATCCAAAATAGTGGTGTTATTTATTCCATCGATGATATTATCGCTTACGCAAAAGAACATCATTTAGCGAATTTAATTGCGGTTGATAATACAGCAAGTGCTGCCTTTGTTGAAAACTATATCTCATTAGCTGAAAATGGTTTTGACTTGATTTCGTCAAACAAAGTGGCTAATACATTAAGCTATGATTTCTATAAAGAATTGCGTCACACATTGGAAACAAATCAAAAGAGTTATTTGTATGAAACGAATGTTGGTGCAGGTTTGCCATTGATTGATACGATTAAATTATTACATCTTTCAGGTGAAAATATCACTAAGATCAAAGGCGTTTTTTCTGGTACGTTAAGTTATTTGTTCAATCATTTTTCTGCCAAAGATGTTCCTTTCAGTGATATCTTGAAAGAAGCAATTGATAACGGATTCACTGAGCCAGATCCAAGAGAAGATTTGTGCGGAAATGATGTAGGAAGAAAATTATTGATTTTGGCAAGAGAATTAGATTTGCAAAATGAGTTTAGCGAAGTGCAAATTCAAAACCTTATTCCAGAACATTTACGTGAAGGTAATGTGGTGGATTTCTTGACAAAATTGAAAGAATTTGATCCGATTTATAATAAAATTAAAGCAGAACAAGAACCAAATCATGTATTGCGTTACATAGGGGAATTGTCAGGAGATTTGCAAAATGACAAAGGAAATCTTGAAGTAAAATTAGTTTCAGTACCAATGGATACTGCCTTAGGTGGATTGAAAGGATCTGATTCTTTCTTC
Source organism: Flavobacterium sp. (assembly GCF_049590715.1). Taxonomy (GTDB): domain Bacteria; phylum Bacteroidota; class Bacteroidia; order Flavobacteriales; family Flavobacteriaceae; genus Flavobacterium. The sequence continues at coordinate 211 of NZ_JBAWDL010000155.1, read as the reverse complement.
GAAATCTATACAGAGTCGTACGGTGATCGTCCAATTGTAATTCAAGGTGCAGGAGCGGGATCAGCCGTTACAGCAAGAGGGGTTTTTGGAGATATTTTGAGAATTTCGGATAAAGGATAATTAGATTTAGCAAAAAAATCTTCCTTTTTGGTTTTTAAATAAAATTTGTAACAAATGAAAAAAATTATTGTTCTTTTTTGCCTCTTTGCAA
>NZ_JBAWDL010000154.1:0-5426 GCF_049590715.1 Flavobacterium sp. | reverse complement strand
AAGGTAGCACTATCTTATTTATAGATTATTATGAATAAATTAAAATTTATATTTTTTATTTCAATACAAGTTATTTTAAGTAATAACATTGCAATCTATGCCCAAAAACAACCTAATGTCATCTTAATTCTAACAGATGACCAAGGGATTGGAGATTTAGGGTGTCAGGGGAATCCATGGTTGAAAACGCCTAATATTGATGCATTTTACAAGGAATCTGTGCGTATGACTGATTTTCATGTGAGTCCGCTTTGTTCACCTACTCGTGGTGCTATAATGACTGGAAAATATCCCATCAATAATGGTGTATGGGCAACTTTTAAAGGAAGAGATATATTGTCATCTAATAACAAAACGATGGCAACAATTTTTAAACAAAATGGATATAAAACAGCATTGTTTGGTAAATGGCATTTAGGTGATAATTATCCAGTACGACCTACTGATTGTGGTTTTGAAACTGTTATTAGCTTTAAGTCTGGAGGTATTGGGGAATTATCAGATCATTGGGGAAATAGCTATTTTGATGATGTATACTATGTAAATAATAAACCGAAACAATTCGAAGGCTATTGTACAGATATTTGGTTTAATCAAACTATGAAATATATTGATAAAAATAAAAATAAACCGTTCTTCATCTACTTGCCTCTCAATGCACCACATGATCCACTTATCGTTGCTGAGAAATATGCAGCACCTTATAAATCATTGGAAGGAAATAAAATAATTGATGCCAATCTTTACGGTATGATTGCTAATATTGATGAGAACTTTGGTAAACTAAATCAGTTTTTAAAAGACAAAGGATTAGACGAAAACACGATTGTTATTTACATGAGTGATAATGGAACTCGTTTTGGGTATAATAAAAATGGAAAGTTAGGTTACAACAAAGGATTCGAAGGTATTAAGGGTGACAAATTAGAAGGCGGACATAGAGTGCCGTTTTTTATCCGTTGGCCTAAAGCCAATATTCAAGGAGGAAAGGATAATAATCAATTAGTTGCTCATGTAGATTTGATTCCTACTTTGGCAGGATTATGCCAGCTTTCGATTCCAAAAGAGATGGGACTTTACGGAGTGGATTTCTCGAAAGTATTAGTTAATCCACAACAAAAGCTAGAAGACCGTTCTGTGTTTATTCATCATAGGCAAGATTGGCGTCCACCAATGGATGTGGATCAAACCTGTATTTTGCAAGACCAATGGCGTTTAATTAATGGAATCGAATTATATGACATTAAAAAAGACACCAAACAAAAACAAAATCTAGCGGCACAATATCCAAAATTAGTTCAGAAGTTGTTGACGCAAAATGCAGTTTTTTTAAAAAAATCAAAAGAGAATGCTGTCTATAATGAACTTCCGGTAAATACCATTGGTAATCCAGCACAAAAAGAAATCACTTTAACCATTCAACATGCCATCGGTGAAGATGCTGGAATTTGGAAATGTGAACAAATAGCCCAAGGAATCAAAAATAAAAACAACATCCATTCGATTGAAGTGGAGCAAGATGGGGATTATCTCATTTCTTGTCGCAGATGGCCTAAAGAATGTTCTGGACCAATACTTGGAATACCTATTGAAAATCCAAAAAAATTATTTCAATATAAAACTATTCAGCCCCAAAAAGTTCAAATAAGTATTGCTAATCAAATTTTTGAAAAAGAAATTAAACCAAATGATGAGGAAGTAGTCTTTAATATCCATCTTCAAAAAGGGAGAACAGTATTAACTAATGATTTTGTCGAGGGAAAAGAAAAATTCGGAGTCTATTACACTTATATAAAAAAACAATAAAAATGAAAAAAACACATTTTCCAAAATTAAATGCCTTAGTTATTTTAACACTAAGCCTGTTCTCTTTCAATACAATACAAAGTCAAGAAAAACCTAACTTTATAGTTATTGTTGCCGATGATTTAGGGTACAACGATGTTGGATTTACGGGGTCAAAAGAAATTCTAACGCCTAATTTGGACCGACTAGCTAAGAATGGAGTTGTTTTTAAAAATGGTTATGTGACTCATCCTTATTGTGGTCCTTCTCGATCTGGATTAATTACAGGAAGGTATCAAGCACGTTTTGGAATGGAAATCAATTTAACTAATTCTCCTTTTGACGCTCATAATGGACTACCTGTTTCTGAAAAAACTTTTGGTAATAGATTAAAATCAGCAGGTTATAAAACAGGGATAATTGGTAAATGGCATTTGGGGTCTGCGTATCCGTTCCACCCTAATAATAGAGGATTCGATTATTTTTATGGCTTTTTATCTGGTGGACATTCCTATTTCCCAGAAACTGTTACTACAACTTTTCCTTTATATACAAAAAGTGGAACGGCACATTATTCTGCTAATGAAGGAAGTTATTGGCCTTTAAACCGTAACGATAATTCAGCTGAATTTACCGAATACCTAACGACAGCTTTGAGTCGTGATGCTGCAAAATTTGTAAAAGAAAGTGACAAGCCTTTTTGTTTGTACTTAGCTTACAATGCACCACATGCACCCCTTGAAGCTCCAAAAGAGTTAATTGAAAAATACGGTCACATTGAGCACAAAGAAAGAAGAATTTATGCCGCTATGATTGATGCTATGGATCAAGGAATTGGTATGGTTATAAAATCTCTGGAAGAATCAGGAAAGCTTGACAATACCGTGATTTTCTTTTTATCTGATAATGGTGGAATTGTAGATAAATCACGTCCTGAAACGCAACCAAGAAATGCTACTCACGATTGGGGTGACAATACACCTTATAGAGGAGGAAAAGGAAGTATGCTTGAAGGAGGGAATCATGTCCCATTTTTAGTGCATTGGCCTAAAGGATTGAAAGCTGGAAAAACCTATGATTTACCTATTTCATCATTAGATATAACGGCTACGATGGTCGCTTTAGGAAATGGAGACGCATCAGGTGAGCTAGATGGAGTGAATTTGATTCCATTTGTGCAAGGCAATGACAAAGGAGTGCCTCATGAAGCCCTTTACTGGAGAATGGATGACGGTAAAAACTGGGCAGTTCGTACTCCTGAAACCAAATATCTTTTAGCAAGAGGAGAAGCAGGTGGAGGTAAAATACTAGTGGATATGGTCAAAGATCCTTATGAAAGTAAAAATATAATTGCTGATAAACCTGAACTTAGAAAAAAACTAGCTGATATGTGGAATGAATGGAATGCTAAAAATCAGCCAAGTAAATATTTGCAATCAGGGGATTATCAAAAACAACGTCTGAAGTTTTATAAAGACATGAGAAAACGTTTAGACAAAGAAGCTGAGGGTAAGAAACCATTAATAATTGATTAATACAATATGAAAACGTACCAACATTTAGGAATCCTATTTTCAGTGTTTATTTCGGTATTTAGTACCAATGCACAAAATAAGCATAATATTATTATTTTATATGCTGATGATATCAGCGCTAGAGAATTACCCATTTATGGTTCTACAGTATGGAGTAATCTTAGTGGAGGAGATACCTCAGACAAAAAGTTTAGAGCACAAACACCTGTTTTAGACAAATTAGCCAATGACGGTTGTTTTATTAAAACGGCTTGGGCATCAACTATATGTGGGCCTAGTCGTGCTATGATGATGACAGGGCGTTATGCACATCTTCACAAATGGTGGTTTAACAGCGATAAAGGAAAAGCACCTGATGGGAAAAAATCTTGGGATTTATACGATAGTTCTCCACACACCATTGCTCATGTTGCCAAAAAAGGAGGATATGCAACTTACTGGGCTGGAAAAACTCAAATGAATACGGAAGGATTTCATTTTGACGAAGGCTGTTTTACTCCTGGAGGCGAATCGAATGAAAATGCGTCTTTTTCTGAAGCATACAGCGATTTTAGACTAGAAACTAAAAAAATTGACGGACAGAAAAAATTAATCAATGTTGATACAGGTTTAGCTATTGAAAAAGGATATGCACAGTCAGGATGGTATTGGAAACCGAATGTACAATTATTGAACAACCCAAAATCGGCTTCTTCATTAGAAAATTGGCCTAACAATAAAGTTGCCATCGATACTTTTGGATTAAACACCTATGGTCCTGACGTAGAATTGAAATTTATTTTTGATTTTATGGAGCGTAAACATAAAAGTAAAACGCCATTCTTTGTCTATCATACCAGTCATTTAGGACACGACGCTTTTGATTTCTTAAATCCAAATTCAGGAAATAAATGGCCAGGAACACCAAAAGTGAGTTGGGATGGTAAAAAATACAGCCGTATGAAACCTAATGTTACAGGTGATAACGGAGTGTATGATTCACATGGAACAATTACTGAGTCTTGAATTTACAATCATGTAAATTACTTGGATTATCAAGTGTGGTTGTACATGAAAAAACTAAAAGAATTAGGAGAAGAGAACAATACCATTTTTATTTTCTGTGCTGACAATGGAACAAGTGGATACGGAAAGAGTATGGTTAATAGTCAAAGAGGAACTCATGTTCCGTTTATTATTTATGCTCCAGGGATGAATTTAACCAAAAAAGGAAAGCAAGATATATTAGTGAATATCTCTGATGTACTACCAACAATAGCTGACATTGCAGGGGTCAAAATCCCGGATGATTATGAAATTGACGGAAAAAGTTTGATGCCTTTTTTAACTACGAAACAAGATAAACATCGTGATTGGATTTATGGATATCAAAAAAAGTCCCAAATTATTCGTGGAAATTTAGTTTTGAAAGACGGAAAAGATGTTTGGTGGGATGTAAATAGCAATCCAAGTGATTTAATCAGTTTTTCAAAAATAACCGATTGGAATTCCGTATCAGAAGCACATAGAAAAGAGCGAGATGAATTAAACAAGATACTTCCAAAGTTTGATTTACATGCAACGGAACATGATGCTCCTAAAAAAGGAATTGGTACTATAAAACCATTGGAGAAAATAAAAAAATAAGTAGTTCTCACCGTAGATAAGATTAATTTATAAGTTAGATAAAAATAAAATGAAAAAAGTTATAATTCCATGTTTGATATTCCTTTTCCAATGGAATGCAAACGCACAATTTTTTGATAAAATCAAAAATGAAAGAGTTACTTCCAATCAAAGTATTGAATGGAAAAACTTTGGACCAGGAATGTCTGGTTATAATGAAGAGTTTTGGTGTCATCCTACAGATAATAATGTGATGTTCATGGGACCAGACATGCATGTAAGTTATGGAACATGGGACGGAGCTAAAACTTGGCAAACTATCAAAGACTCAGATGGAGATGGTCTGGATTTAGAACGTGTATTAGATATTGTTTTTTCTAAAAAAAATCCTGATTTCGGTTTGGCTTTAGAGAGAAGAGGAAAAGTATTCAAATCATTGGATAGAGGAAGAAGTTGGAAATTATTATATACGATTCCAGGTAATGAAAAAAATCCATTCAA
>NZ_JBAWDL010000153.1:0-4926 GCF_049590715.1 Flavobacterium sp. | reverse complement strand
ATCGAAAAAAATGGCGAATGGATTCTAGAAAACCTAACCGATAAAGATCATATTCGTGGTGCCTTCAAAGCGTATAGAAAAGCTTGTTTTGAACAAATAGGCAATCTAAAACCGGCTATGGGATGGGACACCGTAGATGAATTGTTGTGTAAATTTTATCATTGGAAAGTTGTTACTAATGAATCTTTAATTGTAAAACACCTTAAACCTACAGGAGCTAATTACAATAAAACAGCTCGTTACAAACAAGGAGAAGCGTTTTACACACTAGGCTATGGCTTTGTAATTACCTCCATCGCTTCATTAAAACTGGCTATGCGCAAAGGAAAACCATTACTCTTTATAGATTACATTCAAGGTTTCCTGAGAGCTAAAGCCTCGAAAACTCCTTTATTAGTTACCACCGAACAAGCTGAATTTATTCGTAAATACCGTTTAAAAAAAATGAAACAAAAGTTATTTGGTTAATTTGGTTATTTGAAAAAGCAACCACTCATAACACATAACTCATAACTTATAACTATTTTTGACAATATTTAACAACTATGATGCTCATTCGATACTTATCCCAAATAGGACGCTATTTCTTGATGCTAAAAGAAATTTTCAACAAACAAACCAAATGGTCTGTGATGCGAAACCTCATCTTTAAAGAAATAGACGACTTAATCATTGATTCCCTTGGTATTGTAGCCTTCATCTCTTTCTTTGTTGGGGGGGTTGTTTCGATTCAAACGGCTTTAAACTTAACTAGTCCTTTAATTCCAAAATACTTGATTGGTTTTGCTACTAGACAATCCATCATTTTAGAATTTGCACCTACATTTATCTCCGTCATTATGGCTGGGAAAATGGGGTCTTTTATCACATCAAGTATTGGAACCATGCGTGTTACCGAACAAATTGACGCTTTGGAAGTAATGGGTGTAAACTCTTTAAACTATTTAGTTTTCCCTAAAATCATTGCTTTACTATTGTACCCTTTTGTGATTTGTATTAGTATGTTTTTAGGAATTCTTGGCGGATGGGTTGCAGGTGTGTATGGTGGATTTACCACTGCATCCGATTTTATTACTGGAGCGCAAATGCAGTTTATTCCATTTCATGTAACGTATGCTTTTATAAAAACCCTTATTTTCGCCCTTTTACTCGCTACAATTCCTTCTTTTCACGGTTATTATATGAAAGGCGGAGCTCTAGAAGTAGGTAAGGCCAGTACGGTTTCCTTTGTATGGACTTCGGTTTGTATTATATTATTCAATTATATTCTAACCCAATTATTACTTGGCGCATGATAGAAGTAAAAAACATAGAAAAATCATTTGGTGAAAATAAAATCCTAAAAGGAATCTCAACCGTTTTTGAAACGGGGAAAACGAACTTAATTATTGGGCAAAGTGGCTCGGGTAAGACAGTTTTACTTAAAAGTCTTTTAGGGATTCATACACCTGAATCAGGACAAATTATCTTTGATGGCAGAGTGTATTCTGAGTTAGAGCCAGATGAAAAAAGAGATTTGCGTACAGAAATTGGAATGGTTTTTCAAGGGAGTGCGTTGTTTGATTCAATGACAGTCGCTGAAAACGTTGCTTTCCCTCTGAAAATGTTTACCAAAAACAACAAAGCTCAAAATAAGGAACGTGTTGATTTTGTTCTTGAAAGAGTAAATTTAACCGATGCACACAACAAACTACCTTCGGAAATATCAGGAGGAATGCAAAAAAGGGTTGCTATCGCAAGGGCTATTGTAAACAAACCAAAATATCTTTTTTGTGATGAGCCCAACTCTGGTTTAGACCCAAACACTTCAATCCTTATTGACAACCTCATCAAGGAAATTACGGAAGAATATGATATCACAACCGTGATTAATACGCATGATATGAACTCTGTAATGGAAATTGGAGATAATATTCTTTTCCTAAAAGATGGTTTAAAAGAATGGCAAGGAAATAAAGATGAAATTTTCTATACAGATAATGAAGCAGTAACTGCATTTGTATATTCATCTAATTTATTTAAAAAAGTAAGAGAAGCGCATTTAAAAGGGAACTAAAAATTTTTAATTTTTGATTATTTCTACTTCGGCATTTGGATTGAAAAGGTAGGTTTTGCCTGAATCCATTTCGACACATTCAAAACGCTTGGTTCTAACGGCTATTTTTTTAAAAATTTTTCCGTTTTTGATGCGAAAGACACTGCCGTAAGGAATTTCAAAAATATAATTTTTATCTGTTGGCGCATCAAATTGTTTTAGTGCCAATGATAAAGTAGTGTCTGTATCACTGCTGGCGCTAGGATTGCGAAAATGCCTCGCTAACAATGGCAACAACTGATTGGGAAAAATCTCTGGACGAATATACGGTACCATCAATTGCTGAAAAGTATGTTTCCACTCGATTCCATGAGGCTTAATATTACGCCCATATTTTTCGAAAGCTACTAAATGGGCAATTTCATGAATGAGCGTAACCAAAAAACGGTATTTATTCAAACTGCCATTAACCGTGATTTCATGTTTTCCGCTCAAACCTTTTCGGTAATCACCGTGACGTGTGGCGCGTTCGTTGACGATTTTCAAATGCACGCCATGAGTCACAATCAAATCAAAAATGGGATTGACTGCGTATTCAGGAATATATTTAGATAGTGTATCTGACAAAATTAATTTTTATTTACAATTTCAACCCTTTTGTCATAAAAACAGACTCAATAGATTCAGTTCTCAAATGCATAAAAGCATTTCTTCTTTCGTCTTTTCCAAAATTCAAAAAATCTTTTTCGGAAGCAAAAGAAATAAAATGTATTTCATAAGGTTGTTTTTCTTCATTCGAAATAAACGCTTCTTGCGAAGGTCGCACCCTATAAATTAGTTTTCCATTATAATCATCAAGTAATGGAAGTGCGCATTCCTCAAACTCATGAAAAACGGCTTCTTGCCCTTCTTTTACAAAAATAAACATAGTAATATAAATCATGTTTATAGGTTTTATGGATTTGAAGATGATACTTGGATTACTTTTCCGTTAAAATATTTATTCCCTGTTAAAGTAAAATCATAAATATAATTTGCCATTTCTTCAGCAGAAATAGGCGCCTGATATCCAGGGAAAGCTTCTTGTAACATTTCCGTTTGAACTGCTCCAAGTGCTAACACATTAAAAGCAATGCCACGTTCTTTGTATTCTTCGGCTAATAATTCAGAAAGTGTAATCACAGCACCTTTACTTGAACTATATGCTGCTAAACCAGCAAATTTTAAGCTTCCTTGAACACCACCCATCGAGCTGATGGTAACTACATGGCTTCCTTTTTGCAAAAACGGAATACAAATTCGAGTCAAATTTGCTACAGCAAAAACATTCACTTTGTATACATTTTCAAAATCAGTTTGCGTTAGCGTTTCAAATGGTTTGCAAATTAAGATTCCTGCATTATGAATAATAGCATCGATATGTTTCCATGATGACGAAATAAAATCTTCGACTTTTTCTAAATCATCTTCTGTTGACAAATCAACAGAAAAACAGGTTATGTTTTTATGCTCAATTAAGATTCGTGGTGTTTTTCTTGAAAGCGCCAAAACCTGGTGACCTGCATTAGCAAATTGTAATGCTAATTCGTATCCTATTCCTCTACTGGTTCCAGTAATTATTATATTTTTCATAAGTCATTTAATCGAAAAGATTTTACAAAAACTGTTTCTTTTCCATTGGAAAACAAAAATAAATAAAATCAAGGAACTGAGCCTATTTACGGAGCAGTAATTATAGTATTCCAACAAATAGTTCAAAAAAAAAGACTACACTCTTATTTCATTTCTTGAAAAATGCTTATTAATTACTTTGCGTAATTGAAAAACAGCTAAAATCAAAAAGAAGACAGGAATAATCACTGGCATGAGGTACTTGGTCAGAAAACCAATCTTTGTGGTCAACGTATTCAAAAAATAGATGACAGCTAGCATTCCCATAAAAATACCTACCAAAGTCCCAAAGAGATAATAAAATTTTAATTTACCTCTCGTGACAATATATCTTTCGTTTATCAAATATAGATTCCAAGCAGTCCAAAAAGGCAGTTGTAAAAAATTAAAACAATTTAAAACAACCCCAATTAAAAAAGTAGAGTACGTTATATATTGATCTAAAACCGAGGAATCTCTCATAGATTCTGATGCGTGATTATAGAATGAATACCCAATAATCAATAAAAAGAAGACACCAAAAACATCAATCCATTTCATTAGCCTTTTATTATTCACCAACTTATTTGCAAAAATAAGCGTAAAGTAAATCACAAAAGCTTCGACCAAAATGATTCCTAAAATAAAAAACACGAGCGACTCAATTCCTGATTTTGAATAAATTTCGAGTCCTACAAAATTCAAATACCCAAAAGGCAATGAACCCAGAAAACTCACGATAAAACCTATCACTATATTTTTTAATATCTTCATATATTAAAAATTGATGATTTTAGCACTTTGTTCAAAATGCAAACGCATCTCTTTCATTCCTTCTTTATAGGGCAAAAAGGCAAAACCTAACTCGTTATTCATCACGCTTATTCGATACATATACGTTATATGTCTAGCTAATTCTTTCCATGCAAAAAACAACGAATGCTTAGGATCATAAATATGCGTCGGTTCACTCGCAGCACCATTTAGTTCCACTATCGAAAAGTTTTTTCCTTGTTCCAATTCTTCCAAAGACTGATACATTACATCCAATCTTCCAAAAAAGAAACCTGGTACTTGCACACAAATCGCATTAATTGCTTTCTCTAAATCAGGAGTGACCCACTGGCTTCCGTCAACAAACTTAGCACCACGAGCATGATTGCCATAAGGAACTAAATTTACTTTTTCCCCTTCTGGTAAAACTCGGCTTAATTTCTCACCATATTCTTTTTTCAAAACAG
>NZ_JBAWDL010000152.1:0-6536 GCF_049590715.1 Flavobacterium sp. | reverse complement strand
TTCGCATGGAAAATTTAGCATTAATCGATTCATTTTCAGAGTTTAAAGATGATAAACTTATTGATCGTGTAACGCTTATGGCAATTTTAGAAGATGTATTTAGAAATGCATTGAAGAAAAAATACGGATCGGATGATAATTTTGATATTATTATAAACCCTGACAAAGGGGATATGGAGATTTGGAGAAGGAGAGTTATTGTTGCTGACGAGGATCTAGATTTTGAAAACGAAGAAATTACACTTACTGAAGCAAGAAAAATTGAAGCCGATTTTGAAATAGGGGAAGAAGTTTCTGAAGAAGTAAAATTAATTGATTTAGGAAGAAGAGCAATATTGGCTTTACGTCAAAACTTAATTTCTAAAATTCATGAACACGATAATACAAATCTTTACAAACAATTTAAAGATTTAATAGGTGATATTTATACTGCCGAAGTACATCATGTAAGACCTAGAGTAGTAATTTTGGTAGATGATGAAGGAAACGAAATCGTTTTGCCTAAAGAGAAACAAATCCCATCTGACTTTTTCCGTAAAGGAGATAATGTTCGTGGAATTATTGAAAGCGTTGAATTAAAAGGAAACAAACCTCAAATTATTATGTCTAGAACTTCTGAGAAGTTTTTAGAAAAATTATTTGAACAGGAAATTCCAGAGGTTTTTGACGGTTTGATTATGGTTAAAAATGTAGTAAGAATTCCAGGTGAAAAAGCAAAAGTCGCTGTAGATTCGTATGATGATAGAATTGATCCTGTAGGAGCTTGTGTAGGAATGAAAGGTTCTCGTATTCATGGGATTGTTCGTGAGTTAGGAAATGAAAATATTGATGTTATTAATTATACTAGTAACATTCAGTTATTTATAACAAGAGCGTTAAGCCCAGCAAAAGTATCTTCTATTAAAATTAATGAAGAAACAAAAAGAGCTGAGGTGTTCTTAAAATTAGAAGAGGTTTCTAAAGCTATTGGTCGTGGAGGGCATAACATTAGATTAGCAGGTCTTTTGACAGGTTATGAATTAGATGTTATTCGTGAAGGTGATGTAGCTGGAGCAACAGCAGATGAGGATGATGTTGAATTGACAGAATTCTCAGATGAGATTGAAGAATGGGTAATTGAAGAATTTGCTAAAATTGGTTTAGATACAGCTAAAAGTATTTTGAGTCAAGATGTAGAGGATTTAGTACGCAGAACAGACCTAGAAGAGGAAACGATTCTAGATGTAATGAAAATATTGAAAGAAGAATTTGAAAGTTAGACTACAAATGCTTCTAGCAACACAACGAAAAAGGTAATAATAAAAAGGTTTTATGTCTGAAGAGAGAGTTATTAGAATAAACAAAGTTTTAAGAGAATTGAATATTTCTTTAGAAAGAGCTGTGGATTATCTAAAAGATAAGGGGATTAGTATTGAGGCGAATCCAAACACAAAGATTTCTGATGATGTATACAACGTCTTGTGCGGTCAATTTGCGGGTGACAGAGGGAAAAAAGAAGCTTCAAAAGAAGTAGGTGAAGAGCGAAGAAAAGAAAAAGAGGCTTTGCGTATTGAAAGAGAAAATGAAATTGAAGATAAACGCAAACATGATGAAGAGGAGCGTTTGAAACAACAAGAGGTTATCAAAGCGAGAGCCGTGGTGACAGGACCTGTTCAAGTGGGGAAAATCGATCTTAATCCTAAGAAAAACACACCACCGCCAGCATCAGTTCCAACTCCAGCTCCAGAAAAAAAGGTTGCCGAAAAGGTGGAAGAACCTAAAGTAGAAGCTGTGGTTGAAAAATCAGAGCCAAAAGTACCTACACAAGAAAAAGTTGTTTCAGACAAAAACGAACCTAAACCTGTTGTTGAAGTTAAAGAAGCAAAAGAAACTAAAAAAGAAGTAGTGGCTCCTACCCCTAAAGTAGTGACTCCAGTAGTCACTAAAGAAGAAGTTAAGGAAGCTCCTAAATCAGAAGAAGCACCTGCTGAGGAAGCGATTGCTACTCAATATCAAAAACTTTCAGGTGCCAAATTAACGGGACAAACAATTGATTTATCTCAGTTTAATAAACCTAAAAAGAAAAAGGAGGAACCGAAAATTACTCCTAATAAGCCAGGTACTCCAGGTGCCAATGCAGCTGCTAATAAAAATAAGCGTAAAAGGATTGCTCCTAAACCAGGTGCTCCTAAACCTCCTGGGGTTCCAGGTGCGCCAAATCCTAATAAAATCACACCAAATACTGGTGGGGGTGGAGGATTTAACCGTAGTGCTAGACCAGGATTTGTTAAAGGTAATCGTCCTGCTATTGTAGCTAAGGTGGAGCCTACTGAAGAGGAAGTTAAAAATCAAATTCGTGAGACTCTAGAGAAACTTCAAGGTAAAAAAGGAGGAAAATCTAAAGCGGCGAAATACAGAAGAGATAAAAGAGATACACACCGTCAAAAATCTGATGAAGAGCAAAGAGCTATTGATGAAGGAAGTAAAACTATTAAAGTTACTGAATTTGTTACTGTAGGGGAAATTGCTATCATGATGGATGTGCCTATTACTAAAGTAATTGGTACTTGTATGTCATTAGGTATCATGGTTACCATGAATCAACGTCTTGATGCTGAAACATTGACGATTGTTGCTGATGAGTTTGGTTATGAAGTTGAATTCATTACTGTAGATATTGAAGAAGCAATTGAAGTTGTTCAAGATAAAGAAGAAGATTTAGTATTTAGAGCGCCAATCGTAACCGTAATGGGTCACGTCGATCACGGTAAGACCTCTTTACTAGATTATATTCGTAAAGAAAATGTTATTGCAGGAGAGTCTGGAGGTATTACACAGCATATTGGTGCGTATGGAGTAACTTTAGATAATGGACAAAAAATAGCATTCCTTGATACGCCAGGTCACGAGGCGTTTACCGCAATGCGTGCACGTGGAGCTCAAGTTACCGATATCGCAATTATTGTAATTGCAGCGGATGATGACATCATGCCACAAACCAAAGAGGCAATTAGCCACGCACAAGCTGCTGGCGTGCCAATTATCTTTGCAATCAATAAGGTAGATAAGCCTAACTCTAATCCTGAGAAAATTAAAGAAAGATTAGCAAGTATGAATTTACTTGTAGAAGACTGGGGAGGAAAATTCCAATCTCATGATATCTCTGCTAAAGTTGGAACAGGTGTTAAAGAATTATTGGAAAAAGTATTACTTGAAGCTGAAGTTTTAGATTTAAAATCTAATCCAGATAAAGCAGCACAAGGAACAGTAGTGGAAGCTTTCCTTGATAAAGGAAAAGGATATGTATCTACAATCTTAGTACAACATGGTACTTTGAAAATTGGAGATTATATGTTGGCTGGTAAGCATCATGGTAAGATCAAAGCAATGCATGATGAAAGAGGAAATTCTGTTTTAGTGGCAGGTCCATCTACACCAGTATCTGTTTTAGGACTTGACGGAGCAGCTACTGCGGGAGATAAATTCAATATCTTCCAAGACGAGAAAGAAGCAAAACAAATTGCTGCTAAACGTTCTCAATTAATGCGTGAACAATCCGTACGTACACAACGTCATATTACATTAGATGAAATTGGTCGTCGTATTGCATTAGGTCAATTTAAAGAATTGAACGTGATCCTTAAAGGAGATGTTGATGGTTCTGTTGAAGCGTTATCTGATTCGTTCTCTAAGTTATCTACTGAAGAAATTCAAATTAACATTATCCATAAAGGTGTTGGAGCAATTACAGAGACTGACGTTATGTTGGCTTCTGCTTCTGATGCGATCATTATCGGGTTTAACGTTCGTCCTGCTGGAAATGCAAGACAATTAGCTGATAAAGAAGAAATCGATATCCGTTACTACTCTATTATCTACGCTGCTATCGACGACTTGAAAGATGCGATGGAAGGAATGTTAGCGCCAGAGATGAAAGAAGAAGTATTAGGTACTGCTGAAATTAGAGAGTTGTTTAAAATCTCTAAAGTGGGAACTATTGCAGGATGTATGGTTATGGATGGTAAAATTGCCAGAAATGCTAAAATCAGAATTATCCGTGAGGGTGTTGTGGTTCATGAAGGGGAGTTAATTGCCTTGAAACGTTTCAAAGACGATGTGAAAGAAGTAGCCAAAGGGTACGACTGTGGTATCCAAGTAAAAGGATACAACGACGTTGAAGAAAGAGATGTTATTGAAGCATACCATGAGGTAGCAATCAAAAAGAAATTGAAATAGAATTCCGATTTAGTTTATATAAAAGTCCCGAGCAATCGGGATTTTTTTTGGTTTATACTTTTTTGTCAAGCTGAGCTTCCCGAAGCCTCTTTTTTAGGAGCGATTTTCTGCTATCCGTTACAAACGAAGTTCATTGAATTCCTAATAAAAATAAAAGTATAGTGAAGTAATCTTGTGGGGGCAAAAGGCTAGCTCCCATAAGGATTTCGACTTCTATTAGGGCTAGGGGAGTAGTGGGTTTGTTGATAGTTTGTTTTTGTTAGAGCATGTAATTGTGTAAGAGTAAAGTAAATCTGTGTGAATTTTGAATTTGTTTTTTAAAACTGTCTTATTTTATTGATATTTTTGGATAAGAATTAATCGCTATTTTATAGCGAGTGTGTACAAGTTAGCAATGATGTTAAAGAACATTTCGATAAAATGAACGACCAACTTACCGAGAGAATAGAAGAATATTTACAATTGGAAACGAATTATGCGATCATTTTAAATGGAGAATACGGTATTGGAAAAACATACTATATAAAGAAGGAACTTTTTCCAAGAATTAAAGAACTTCAAGTTTCAAACTCAAAAAAAGAGGAATTTTATATTCCTATCATAATTTCACTTTTTGAAGTGAATTCTATTGAAGAAATTCAAAATCAAATTTTTATTGAATTATATCCTATACTTAAAAAATAGAGGCGTTAAAATATTTACTGGACTTGGGAAAAGTATCTACAAATTTCTTTCTGGATCCGAATTTCAAGAATTATTAAGCGATACAAATACATCTAGCTCGGATTTAATTGATTTTAGCAAAATTCTCTTGTGCATAGATGATATAGATCGTAAAAGTCCAACTCTTAACAGTAAGGAATTCTTTGGGTTTGTCAACAATTTAGTTGAGAATCAAAATGCTAAGATATTATTAATTGCTAATGAAAAAGAGTTTATCACAGCTATCCGAAACTTTTACCAAAATGATCAATATCAGTTCGGACACCTCCTAAATAGGTTGTAATTATAAAATTATGCTGAAAATAAGTCAGAACTGAATTGTAATTTTGGTTCTGACCTTATTTTTTTTGCTCCATCTCCAACTTGATTGCATACATAATCTAAACTTAGATAATACACTAAACAGATTCTAATTTTCTCAACCAGATTAGAGAAAGACTTTGTCTTTTTAGATATCGTTCTATTTATCAATTCAACCAATAAGTAACTGATCAATGCGATATAAATTTGCGATTTAACTGCATTTTCACTTGTGCCTAGGAATGTTTTTATTTGCAGGTTTTGCTTCATCGCTTTGAAAAATAATTCTATATCCCATCTCTTTTTATATAAGTCAGCTATTGTTCTAGCTGACCATTCTAGATTATTCGTTATTATTTCAATAACCTTATTTTCATCTTCCTTATAAACATGAACTAATCTTAGTTTGTGCTCGTTAATACCTGTTTCTAGGGCTTTGTTACTGTTTAAAATAATAATTTCGTCTTTAATAATATCTTGATCTTCTTTATCGGGCAAGTCCAATTCCTGGATGGATTCGTACAATGTATTTGTTTTAATTCGAGTAACAAAAACATTTTCAGCTTGAATTCGATGTAGCATCAATGCAAAATCAAAATAAGCTCTGTCTTCCACAACAATAGTTCCTTTTGAGAATACCAACTGACCAATGCCGTATCTATCATGTGTTTTTGCTTGGGTTATATTTACTAAATCCGGAATTTGCAAATTGTCATCCCAGCAAGTATGTATTTTTAACCCTCCTTTTGCTGTCCGAAACTTTGCCCAATCAAACATACTCAAGCAAAGGCTGATTGTAGTACTGTCAATCAATTTTATGTTTTGGTCTTTAATCTCTTTGATAATATTTCGCCCGGACTCGCTTTTTAAAACTCTTTCATAATGTTTCAAAAGCTTGTAATATAAGGACTCAAACACTCTCCAATCCCGCTTTTTGTTGCCATCACTCATAGTCGATCTTGCTGGACTTTGAGTCAATCCTAAATCTTCAATAAAAGTCTCACTAACACCAATTCCAGTGGAAATATCATTCAAAGTGTAGCACTTATTAAGCTGTCCGTAAGTTAAAGCGACAAATTGGTCGTAAGTCTTGTATTTACTGCATCCTTTATCTGAGTTGTGTTTTTTCACACAAGATGTGATCATCCATCTAGGAGCAAGTTCTATAATTTGTCTAATAACTGGTTTTTTGATATTTTTGTTTCGCCTGAAGAGTCCCATAAAGTATTATTTGTTTCGCAAAATCAAAAATACGGGATTCTCAGGCACTTTTTATTTTAGACTTTCGGATTGTAATG
>NZ_JBAWDL010000151.1:0-7901 GCF_049590715.1 Flavobacterium sp. | reverse complement strand
GATTAATCAATTAACGCAACTTGGTATCGCATCAGATACCTATACTATCAAATACAATGACAAAGTAGATGATACCAGTGATCCCAACACATTAGAGTTTTATTATGAACCGTTGATAGAAAGTAATAACAGTTATATTCAACCCAGAGTGTTAATCGAAATGGGAGCTCGTTCTTTGACAGAACCTACTGAGGAAAGAGAAGTAATCTCATTTATTGACAGTGAATATGCCCATCTTCCTTTTGCACAAAAAGCAACAAAGGTAAATGTGGTCGTTCCAACACGTACTTTTATTGAAAAAGTATTGTTACTACATGAAGAATTTTTAAAACCAATTCATCACATAAGAAGCGAGCAGTTGTCTCGTCATTTGTACGATATAGATAGGTTAGCTAATTCTGAATATGCGCAAAGAGCCTATCAAAATCATTCGCTTTTTGAGCAAATTGTAGCACACAGAAAAGCCATTACGCCATTACGAAATATAAGTTATGAATTCCACAAAAGAGATACTTTACAAATAATCCCACCTGATGAAGTACTGACCGAATGGGAACAAGATTATAAAGCGATGCAGCAAAATATGATTATAGGAGATTCTAAATCCTTTCCTGATCTTTTAGAAAGAATGAAAGAAATAATGCAAAATTTTAAAACAAACTAACGTAGCGCAAGTTGTATTATTTTTAAATTATGAAATTTACCGAAGCACAGTTAGAACAAGCCGATAATTTTAAGAAATATAATTAAAAAAGTTATTTCCGAAAAACATTTTTGAGCTTTGTGAGGAGCTCAAATGTTTTTCAAAATAACTTTATCATGATCTAATTTTTAAACTTTTACATAGCACTAAAAATTTTATTTATTGCATTAACAGTAGCCATTGAACTCACTTGATGGTACATATTAAATGTTTTAATATCTCGATGTCCTGTAACACTCATTATTACTTTGTCAGCAAGTCCAGCATTTCGAAGTATGGTCACAAAAGACCTTCTAGCCGTGTGTGTTGTTATACGATCACAAAATGCCTTTATAAATCGTTGTTGCTCTACTCCTTTCGTACGAGAATATTCTACATCATGAACAAATTCCATGGCTCTTAAAATCTTTTTAATTGCTCTATTTTGTTCCTGATTTGTACTGAGTGGTAAAACATAATCATATCTCTGTAAGATTTCCATAGCTATTTTATACAGTGGAATTTCTCGATCTGGTTTTTTATGATCCTTCCCTTCTTTAAGGAAAAGACAATTTTCAGCAGTAACGATACGCTTATTAACAAGTTCTAAATCACCGTACCGCAAACCAGTTAGACACTGAAAAACAAAAACATCCTTAGCATTGGTAAGCGATTCCGTTGCACACTCAAAATCATAAATTGCTTTTACTTGCTCCATTGTTAATGCTTCTTGGCGAGTTAAAACACGTTGCGGTTTTTTGAATTCTAAAAATTCGGAATTAAATGCATGTCCATTTTTAACAGACCAAAACATAAAGGTTTTGAATAATCCAACATTACGACTAAATGTATTAGTATAATGATCTTTATATTCATAGCAAAAGTCTGTAAATTCAGTAAAGAATTTTTTATTAATTTTTGCAAAGGTTAATTTGTAATTTTTAACTTTTTCAAATTCTTCCAATAAGTTTTTAATATTCTTGTATCTCTTTATAGTATTTTTTGACCATTCTTTTAATTTGACCTTTTCGTCGGTAAATCTATCATATACTTCAAAAAAAGAGCTAACTTTAACTACTCTTTCAAACACTTGATCGAAATGCGCTTTTAAAATAGTACTGTCAAAAGTTTGCTCTCCCAACTCTGAACGTGAAATTATTTTCTGAAATTCCGTAGCAAAATCATGTAGTCTTTTATTAATTTGTTTTTGATTTTGAGAAATTGAAACACCCTTTTTATACGGACATTTATTTTCAAAATCCCAATGCTTAGGTAAAATTGCTTTTTTAGTAGAATAAACAAATTTCTTCTTTTCGTCATTGAAAAAGCAAGAGAAAAGAATTAATGTTTCTTGATCAGATTTAGGTTTACGGAGATTAAAAGTGTACTTCATAATTTTTATAATAATTTAGTTAAAATGATGCGTTGACAAAATGGTTGACAATTATGTTATATTTCATTACTATTAAATTTTATAATGAGACATAAAAAACAACCACAAAAGACTGTTTAACAACAACATAGTTAATAAATTTATATAAACAAATATATACGAAAGTATAGCCGGCGACTCCACTGGATGGGATGATTGAAAAATCATCCCTTTTTTTATTATATAAAAGCAATCCTTTTTCTTTCATTAATAGGTGATTGCGAGATAATAAATCAAGCATTGTAGGTGTTCGATAGATGCCATCCTGATAGTACAAGTTGCTGTCGAACACCAGTTTTACTAATTCTCTTTTTTGATAGATATCAGCCTGTTGATATATATTTCTCATATCTACAAGTTTCTCTAAATTCTTCTGTAAAATTGAATAGGCTCGAACTTCAAATTTCCCAAGTCGTTCAATTGCACTATTACATGAAAAGATAGTATTATTATAAGACGAATACCATCTGTCATAAGTATCCTTTGAAATTTCATTTTTTATCCATTTTTCTTCAACTGAGAACAACTTTTCCTGAGTTTCTTCAAAAATTAATTTGTTCTCTATTATTTTCTTTTTATTTTCTTTAATTTTTTCTTCTATAGCACTGTTAGTTGACTCTTTTATTTCAGAAATAATTTTTTCTGGAAGACTTATTAATTCCCAAATTTCCATAAGTTGATTATGAGCCTTAATAGCGCTAATGTTATTATGCTTTGAAACTTTACATTTATAATATTGAAAATATTTTCCTGATTTTCCTCTCGATGGTGCCCCTGTTAAATAATTTCCACAGTGACACTTTAAAATACCTCGTAGTGGAAGATTTTCATCTAAAACCGCCCTTATAGTTACTGGTTTTTTCATTTTGTTCTGCACAAGTTGCCAAGTTGCTTTATCAATAATAGCTTCATGGATAGCAGGAAATATACCGCCTGGGTGCTCTTTATAAGCCTGTACCTGCAGCATTCCAGCATATACAGGATTTGTTAAAAGCCTTTCAACCGCAGTATTTCCTTTCTTACTAAAGCCAATACTACGAGCTTTCTCTTTTATTTTATAAAGTGGTAAATCATGTAAAAAAGAATCAAAAATAAATTTTACAATTTTAGCTTCTTGCTCGTCAATAACTAATTTTCGTTCCTTTCCTTCACCCACTTTCATGTAACCGAACGGTGGTTTAACACCAATGTAGCGTCCCTCTTTTGCCCTTGCAGTATAAAGGCCCCCTCTAATTTTAATACTTCTATTTATATTGTCCTCTTCAGCAAGTAGTAATTGCAGTCCCGCTCTGAAAAAACTTCCAGCAGTATCATAATCAAATGTTATTCCTTCAGTCACGCTGACTATCTGAATATTATATTTCCTTTGAAGCATCTTAACCATACTCATTGCTTCTCCTGCATCTCTACTAAACCTATCCATCTGATCAACTAAAAGATAGTCAACTCTTTTAAAATGCTTAGCAATAAACTCTTTAAGTTTTATAAAATCAGGCCTATCAAATGTCTTTGCACTTTTACCTCGATCAATAAAACTGTCAACCAGTTCAACATTATTAAATTTTAACCATTGATCTGTATAGAGTTCTTGTCTTTCAATAGATCCATTACTTTGACCTAACTGACTAAATCGTAAATATCTAATCGCTCTTTTCATCTAGTTTTTTTAAAGTTATAGAAACAATAATATCGATAAGCAAATTTACAAATTTGTACTTCGTCTCCTCATCTATATTTAATTTTAATTCTTTTATCTTACTATCGATCAAATCCTTATTATTATTTTCCTTTGCCATTTTTTCCCTCCTTTTCTTTTGTATTTACCAGAATTAGGTTATCCACTTTAGATTATTTATGTGTATAGTAATAAATTTAACAACTGAATCAGATTAAAACAGATAGTGGCTTCTAAAGTCTTATTTTGACCACAATTGGCAGTTAGAAATCAAAGTAGTACCCCCAAAAGCACATTTATTTCCTTTCCTCACCCACTTCGCATAAAAGAGCTTTGGTTGGATATACTGAAAAACATATCGGAAAATCCAAGGCAAATCCCAAGCAATATTTTCCAATATCCTTTTGGTGGCTTTCATAGCCACAAACAACTTAAAAATGGTTAAAAATTCTGCCAGATAAATGATGGTTTTGTAATCACATAGACCATTTCTTAATGCCTTTTCCATTGGCTTCCACACAGGTTTTATCCAAGAGCCAGTATGCTGTTTTGTCCCATTTCAAGAGCAAAGGTATTTCCGTGTTCTTAACGCAACATCAAGGTCAAGCCCTGCGGGTTTGACAAAAAATCTCCACCCATGCGGGTCGTATTTTTTGTCAAAACCTTGCTGTTGCTAAACACGAACCTTTTATGCTCGTGAAACGAAACAAAGCATACTCCGGCTCTTTAGACGAATAAAAAAAATGTCAGAAATGAAAATATACAGCATTAGAAATGGTAAAAGAGAAACGAAACTTCACCTCCTCTCAATACCAAATAAATTAAAAAAAAAATCAATAATTCAAAAAAGTAGAAATCATGAACATCACAGGACGATTGACAAGAGATGCGGAAGTCCGCACAACGTCACAGAAAAAACAAGTAGTAAACTTTTCAGTAGCAATCAACGACAGCTACCGTAACAAACAGGGCGAACGCATAGAACAGACGACCTATTTCGACTGCTCCTATTGGATAAGCCCAAACGTAGCTTCGCTACTCACAAAAGGCACTTTGGTAGAACTATCGGGAAGAGTTAGTACAAGAGCGTGGACAGGGAATGACGGAGAATTAAGAGCAGGACTGAATTTTCATACCTCACAAATCAAACTGCACGGAGGTAGCAGGAAAGCGGAAACCATACAAGCAACTGCAAAAGCCGAAAACAACAAAGTTGCAGAACAGGGAACAGAAGACGACCTCCCTTTTTAATAACAAGTATTCAAACAATTTTAAATCATTTTATCATGGCACATAACATCAATTTCAACGAGAGAACAGGACGGTATTCATTCTTTAGCGTTCAACAAAAAGCGTGGCACGGTTTAGGGCAAATCGTAGAGCAATACCCAACAAGCGAGGAAGCTATCAAACACGCAGGATTAGATTACGAAGTCGTAAAATCCCCACTATTTACAAAAGGTTCGGGTATTATCGAAACGGCAAACGGCATTGAGATAGGGAGTAGTGAATTGGAAGTACCAAACTATTTCGCCAACATACGCACCGATAACAATAAAGTATTGGGCGTGGTGGGGAAAGATTACCACATAGTACAAAACCGTGAAGCCTTTAATTTCTTTGATGCTATTGTAGGCGGTGGCGAGGGTATTCTGTATGAAACCGCAGGAGCATTAGGCAACGGAGAGCGCATATTTATCACTGCCAAATTGCCCGACTATATCCGTGTAGGTAATGGCGATGACGTAACAGAAAAGTACATTTTCTTAACTACTTCGCACGATGGTAGCGGAAGTATCACAGCCGCATTTACACCTGTTAGAATTGTTTGCCAAAATACGCTGAACGCTTCGCTACGCAGTATGACCAATGTAATTCGTATCAAACATACTTCGGGAGCAAAACAACGTATCGAAAACGCCCATAAAATTATGGGACTGGCGAACACTTTGAGTAATCAATTAGAGAATATTTTTAATGAGTGGGCAAGCGTAAGAGTTACAGACCGAGAAGTAAGAAAGCTAATCCAATTGGCACTTTGCCCGAATAAAGAAACGCTTGAGTTAATTAAAAAAGGTGCAGAAGATGAAATTTCAACCTTATTTAAAAACACCGTTGACGATGCTTTTTCTTACGCAATGATGAGCGACACGCAACAAATGGACACTACAAAAGGAACATTGTTCGGAGCATATAATGCCGTTACAGGATACTATCAGAATGAACGCAATTACAAAAATGATGAAGCCAAGTTGCAGAGTATTGTATTGGGTGGAACAGCTCAACTCAAATCTCAAAAAGCATTTGAATTGTGTACTGCCTTTGCATTGGACGGTGCGGAAATCTTAAACCTTAATTAAATAATCATAGGCTACTGTCTTAAACGGTGGTAGCCTACTATAAAACAACTATGAATGTAACAGACATAAATGGTTGCCAAATTGAAGTAACAGATTTAAAGGAAGCTATAAAAATAGCAAAGCGATACAAAGAATATAACCACGAGGACAGCAATTTTTCGGAGTTTGACAAAAGACAAAAAACCTATTGGTCAGATATGTACGAAAAACTAAGAGCAATCAATACGCAATTAACAACATCTTAAATTTTATAGCAATGAATACTAATTTTTTCAATCAGATAGCACAGTTGGACTTTACAGGAGTATTACAACTGAATATTTCAAAAGGAGCAGAAAATAACCTAATTGTTTCGGTTATCCTCAACAACGAACAATGCGGAGATAACGCCAAAAATCTAATTCCGCCATTGACATTTAATGCAACGCCCCAAGAGTTTGACGATGGATTTTTTGAGCAAATAACCGCACCTATCCAAACCGTTTCGGGTTTAATGGTGGATATGGAGAAATTTCTAAAGCAAATGGAAGAAGTCAAAAAACAATCGGCTATGGAGAAAGAAAAAGCCGATAAACAGAAGAAAGAACAAGAAGCCAAAGACAAGAAATTTAAAGATGGAATGGCAAAGGCGGAAGAACTAGAAAAAGAAGGCAAATTCCGTGAAGCGTGGATGAAAGTACCCGAGATAACAGAGTTTCCCGAAAAAGCGGACGAGATACGCAAACGTAAAAACGCATTCTCTGAAAAGTTTGCAACACCGAGCCTTTTTGGAGCAATGGAAGAAGTAAAACCCGAACTGCAACAAGAGGAAGAAGTTACAGTAAATTATCCTACCGATGAAACGGAAGAAGAACAAGAATATTAATCCAAAAAATCAGAGTTATGTTAGTAGCAACGCAATTAAAGCGAGTTTTTATACTCAAAGATAAAGGACAGGACATTAGACTGACCGACCCCGAACCACGTTGGAGCGTGGAAGCCGTAATGAATTTTTACGCCAATTTGTACCCGATACTTACAACGGCAAAAGTATCTGCTCCGCAAATAAAAGACGATGCAGTTGAGTACAAATTTGAAAGCGTAATGGGTACAAAAGGTTAAACCAAAAATCAAAACGATGAATTATGCAACCACATATCCTATCGGGAATTATCAGCATACCCGAACAGAAAAAACAACGGCAACTGCACCGACAATTGGGCGAGTTCGCACAATGGATGCAAAGACCAAAAGATGCAAACCAAGTACAAAAAGACAAGCGGAAAGCCGTACCAATAGCAATGTTGCCAACGGTTTTCTAAAGTGTGTATTCCTGCCTAAACTGAAAACGGCACAATCCGTACAGGCTTGTAAGGAAACTGCAAAAACAGAGAGGGATTTTTATCAATCCCTTTCCAAACTTGCCGAGCATTATCGCATAGAACCGATGCAAACCCAAATATACGGCTATCCATACAATATCGTTTTGGCGATTTGGGATATAGAAAGCAAGTTAAAACGAACCAATGCAAATTGGGATAGTTTGCGATTGGTACAGGATAGCAGGAAAACCTTTTTTATTAGTGAAGAACGATACGATACAAAAACGACCTTGTATTATATTCCTATCGTTCCGCTCTTTAAAATGCTCAACGACAAAAGGCGTAAAAAGACCGCTCAATTAGTGGTTTCCGTATGTAGTTATCTATATCACATTGTTGATATTCCGTATTACAGACAAGAAAATAGTTATCTGTATTGGATGTATGAAAT
>NZ_JBAWDL010000150.1:0-6467 GCF_049590715.1 Flavobacterium sp. | reverse complement strand
CGACTTGTCCCTACGTCCCTACGGCAATCAATTTTAATAAAATATATATAAAATGAATTATATCCTTTTTGACGGACCTTCTAGAAATGCTTTATTACCTTTTACCTTTACACGTCCCGTTGCTGATATCTTGATTGGAATTATGACCATTCGTCAAAAATGGGAAATGTATTTAGGTTCTACCACAACAACACTTACGGAGGAATATTTATCAGATAAATATCCAATGGTAGAATTAGAAGAAAATGTAATGATTAATGCTTCTTTCTTACCAACCGCTTCATTAGTCGACTTAATTCAAGATTTAGGTCATAACCAAGCGATTTTTAAAGGAGAGGAAGTAGTGGCTTTTTATTCACACGACAGTCAAGAGGAAATAGACTTTGATAGTTATGAAATTATTGAATTTGAAGAAGAAACCATTACAGTAAATAATCCTTGGGATATTTTCTCTAAAAATGCTGATGCCATTCAAGCTGATTTTGATTATTTAACTGAAGATCGTAAGTCACAACCCATTCCTAAAAGTGTGAATGTAATCTCACCTGAGAATATCTTCATTGAAGAAGGCGCTAAACTAGAATTTGTAACATTAAACGCATCGACAGGACCTATTTATATTGGTAAAGATTCTGAAATAATGGAGAATTCTGTTATTCGTGGCCCTTTTGCTTTGTGTGAAGGAGCAGTTGTAAAATTAGCAACTAAGGTCTATGGTGCTACAACTGTAGGACCGCAATCTAGAATTGGAGGAGAAATCAATAATTCAGTATTATTTGCTCATTCAAATAAAGGACATGACGGTTTCTTAGGGAATTCTGTTCTAGGGGAATGGTGTAATATTGGAGCAGATAGTAATAATTCTAATCTAAAAAACAACTATGAGGAAGTAAAATTATGGAACTATGAAACCGAAGGTTTTGCAAAGACGGGTTTGCAGTTTTGTGGTTTGATGATGGGAGATCATAGTAAATGTGGTATCAATACTATGTTTAATACAGGTACAGTAGTAGGAGTTAGCGCAAATATCTTCGGAAGCGGTTTTCCTCGTAATTTTGTTCCAAGTTTTTCTTGGGGTGGTGCTTCAGGTTTTACTACTTATATTACTAAGAAAGCATTTCAAACAGCTAAAATCGTTATGAGTCGTAGAGATGTAGAATTTGATGACCAAGAAGCAGCCATTTTAGAACACGTTTTTGAAGAAACAAAAAAATGGAGAAAAGAATAATGATGAATCAATTCATTGTAGAGGCGCACTGTAGTGCGTCTTTGTTGTAGAGATACAAATGTAAATAGGCACTGCAGTGCGTATCTAGTCAAAGTGGATTATCTATAAACATAAAAACAAAACTGCTTTATTTGTAATGAATAAAGCAGTTTTGTTGTTTGATAGAATAATAGTCTGATTTTTTATAGAAAATTATTTGTATTCCCGATGTTTTGTTGTTTTTTTGATAAAAAATTAATAAAAAGATATTAT
This sequence comes from Flavobacterium sp., assembly GCF_049590715.1. Lineage (GTDB taxonomy): Bacteria > Bacteroidota > Bacteroidia > Flavobacteriales > Flavobacteriaceae > Flavobacterium. Next base: position 4,987 of record NZ_JBAWDL010000150.1, on the reverse strand, counting down.
GGAAGAATTCATCGGAATGTTGAATGATATTATTTGGAGTAACGCATTGATTGTTTTGTGTTTAGGCACAGGGCTCTATTTTTCTTTTTGCACTCGCTTTTTGCAAGTACGTCACTTCAAAGAAATGTTTCGTTTGCTTTTTGATGGTAAAAGTACCGATTCGGGGGTATCTTCTTTTCAGGCGTTGGCAATGTCTTTGGCAGGTCGCGTTGGAACGGGAAATATTTCTGGAGTAGCCACAGCTATTGCTTTTGGTGGACCTGGGGCTTTGTTTTGGATGTGGATGGTAGCTTTTTTAGGCGCTAGTACTGCTTTTGTAGAAGCAACATTGGCGCAAATTTATAAAGAAAAACATTTAGGGCAATTTCGTGGAGGTCCTGCTTTTTATATAGAAAGAGGATTAGGAGTAAAATGGTTTGCCGTATTATTTGCTATAACGACTATTATTTCAACGGGATTATTATTACCAGGCGTACAAGTTAATTCTATTGCTGAAGGGATGCAAAATGCTTTTCAAACAGATACTTTGTATTGCGGCATTGGTGTTGCTACACTGTTTGCAGCCATTATTTTTGGTGGTGTAAAAAGAATTGCCAAATTCACTGAATATATAGTGCCTTTTATGGCATTGGGATATATTGCGATAGCAATTTTTATTTTAATCATTGATTTCCAAGAAATTCCAAGATTGTTTCTATTGATTATTAAAAGTGCCTTTAATATGGAAGCTGGTTTTGGAGCTGTTTTTGGTTTAGCTATTCAGTGGGGTGTAAAAAGAGGGATTTATTCTAATGAAGCAGGTCAAGGTACCGCACCTCATATTGCGGCGGCTGCTAATGTGAGTCATCCTACGAAACAAGGTTTAGTACAATCCTTTTCGGTCTATATTGATACTTTGTTAGTGTGTTCTGCAACAGGATTTATGATTTTGATTACGGGAAAATATAACGTGGTAAACCCAGAGGTGGTGGGTAATTTTTTAGTTGAAGGCGTACCGGGTTTATCAGAAGGACCTGCCTATACTCAAGCCGCAATGGATACGGTAATGCCAGGCTTAGGGGCTTATTTTGTTGCAATCGCTTTATTTTTCTTTGCTTTTACAACCATCATTGCCTATTACTATATGGCCGAAACGAATATATCGTATCTAACACGAAATAGTAATTCTACCGTTTTTATATATGTTTTAAAAATAGTAATGGTTTTTGTTATTCTTTATGGCGCTACCAATCAGTCGCAATTAGCTTGGAGTATTGGTGATGTTGGAGTTGGACTAATGGCTTGGTTTAATATTATCGCTATTATTTTGTTGCAAAAACCAGCATTGAAAGCATTGAAAGATTATGAAAAACAAAAATCTGAGGGTAAAGATCCTGTTTTTAATCCCGAGGATATAGGAGTGAATAATGCTCATATATGGAATACAATAAAAAGAGAAGAGGAATAGAACCTTTGTTTATGATTTAATTGAATTGGTGTTTTTTTGATTTAATATTAATTCGTTGAGTGTAATTACTTTTTTATTGAAGGTTAGTTTTGTTTCGTTATACTGAGCTTATCCTAGTGACCTCTTGTAGATGGTCTTCGACAAGCTCAGACTGACATTTTGATTTAAATAAGTTCTAATCTTAAAAAAAACATTCGCCTTCTTTCCTAGTATAAAGAATTACAATCAACGGATTAATATTTACGTCAATTATAGTTGTACCCTTGATTGATGATTGTACGTGGTTTGCGTTAGGGATTGCAGTGGAAATCCTTTTTGGGCTTTTTTGCCCAAAAAGATTGTAACGAAAAGCCCGACCCTTGTGGTAACGCCCTAAAAAATAATTATATATTTTCAAATGGTTGAGTTCTCTATTTCAACTATATTTGCACTTTTAAATTTAGAGGCTAAAAACACATTTGCCTTCTATCTCAAAACTTTTAACTTCTTATAATGATTACAGTTAACGATATCTCCGTTCATTTTGGGGGAACTACTTTATTTAGCGATGTTTCTTTTGCTATCAATGAAAATGACAAAATTGCCCTTATGGGGAAAAATGGTGCGGGTAAATCGACACTGTTAAAGATAATTGCAGGTGCTAGCAAACCTTCAACGGGAAGTATATCTGCTCCAAAAGAAGCAGTTATTGCTTATTTGCCTCAGCATTTACTGGCGGTGGATGGTGCAACTGTAATGGAAGAAGCGTCGAAAGCTTTTGGTGAAATTTTTGCGATGAAAGCAGAGATGGACGAAATTAATGAACAATTGACTGTACGTACCGATTACGAAAGTGATGCGTACATGAAATTGATTGAAAGAGTTTCTGACTTAAGCGAGAAATATTATGCGATTGAAGAAGTCAACTACGAAGCTGAAGTTGAAAAAATATTAATAGGTTTAGGATTTGTTCGTGAAGATTTTTCAAGACAAACATCTGAATTTTCAGGAGGATGGAGAATGCGAATCGAGTTGGCTAAAATCTTATTGAAAAAACCGGATTTGATTTTGCTAGATGAGCCTACGAATCACATGGATATTGAAAGTATTCAATGGTTAGAGGATTTCTTGATTAATTCGGCTAAGGCGGTTGTATTGATTTCACACGATAGAGCATTTGTAGATAATATCACCAATCGTACCATTGAGGTAACGATGGGACGTATTTATGATTACAAAGCAAAATATACACATTACTTAGAGTTGCGTAAAGATCGCCGTATGCACCAACAAAAAGCATATGATGAGCAACAAAAAATGATTGCTGATAATAGAACTTTTATTGATCGTTTTAAAGGAACATTTTCAAAAACAGATGCGGTTCAATCACGTGTGAAGATGTTAGAGAAATTAGTAATCGTACAAGTAGACGAAGTAGATTCATCAGCCTTACGACTAAAGTTTCCTCCTGCGGCTCGTTCTGGACAATATCCTGTTATTGTGAAAGAATTAGATAAAGCTTATGGCGATCATGTGGTTTTTAAAGATGCTAATATTGTTATTGAAAGAGGACAGAAAGTAGCTTTTGTTGGAAAAAATGGGGAAGGAAAATCAACGATGATCAAAGCCATTATGAAAGAACTTCAAATTGATGGAGGAACTTTAGAAATTGGTCATAATGCTCAAATTGGGTATTTTGCTCAAAATCAAGCGTCATTATTGGACGAGAATGCGACTATTTTTGAAACTATTGATGATATAGCTGTTGGCGATGTACGTACACAAATCAAAAATATATTGGGTGCTTTTATGTTCCAAGGAGATGATATTACCAAAAAAGTAAAAGTCCTTTCAGGAGGAGAGAAAACGCGTTTGGCAATGATTAAATTATTGTTGGAACCAGTTAACTTGCTTATTCTGGATGAGCCATCGAATCACTTGGATATGAAAACCAAAGATATTATTAAAGAGGCGTTGCGTGATTTTGATGGTACTTTGATTTTAGTTTCGCATGATAGAGATTTCTTGGATGGATTGGCCACTAAAGTTTTTGAGTTTAAAAACAAAAGAGTAATCGAACATTTTGAAGATATTACTGGTTTCCTAGCTAACAAGAAAATGGAAAGTATGAGAGAGATTGAGAAGTAGATTTTTTATAAGCCTTAGTTATGGCTATTCAATATTAATCTGATCTGTTTGTAAACCACCCACCAAAGGGTGGTTTTTTATTGCCATCTCAGATAGTAATTTCTTGAATTAGTATATATTTTCTCTCTCTCGGATCTCCATCTTCTAAATCATATATTTTTTTGAATACTACCTCACAGGGAAAATTCAAAAAGTCCAATCAACACTCCCCTCTTTTAAAGTATCAGTTCATGATTTTGGTTTTACAGCGAAGTATTCTCGGACACTGTAAATTTTAAAATTGAAAGGTATCAATAAATTTATTTTTGATGTCCTATTAAAATTACCTAATACAACTATTTATACTATAGATTATCTTAATGTTATTATTATAAGATTGCTTTTATGATGGTTACTACTATGACAACTCTTTATGTATAAAGATCTTATAGATATTATTCACCTACAAACAGTCAATCAGGGTAAGAAAAGCTTATTCAAAGGTAATTTACATACATTTTTTAATGGTTTTATCTCCTTAATTTGTAGAAGAGTTCTTTTTAAACAAAGTTAAAACATTGTTACTAAATGTTTTGCAATTATAAACAAATTGATTTTTTAAATAGACTTCATTGATTTCTGACTTACAGATCCTGTAAATACGAAACTTATTTTTATTTTGAATAAACTATAACTGACCCAATTTATATTATTAACAAATTGTTTTTTTGAATGGATTAAGATGTTTTCTGATAGTCCATTCTTTAAAAAAACTTTTTTTATTTTAAGTAAATTATTACTAACCCAAATTTATATTATGAACAAATTTAATTTAATTTTCAGCTTATTGCTTATTGCAACAAGCCTTGGTGTGTATGGACAAAACCCTACCAAAACCTCAAATGCTGCAGATAATTGGCAATTAGTCAATAATCTATCTGATGAATTCAACAGTGCTACCCCCGATTGGAACAAGTGGCTTAAAACACAAAATCTTCCATACACAACAGGATGGAAATGGAATAATGAGCAAAATGCCAAAATTGTAAATAACGAGGCTCAATTAACCATGAGACACAATACAAATAATGTTGCTGATGGAGGGACTTATTTTAAATCTGGAATTCTAAAATCAAAAGAGACATTTACTACAGGTTATGTTGAAGCTAGAATTAAAGGAGCTGTAATCAATGTACCTGGAGCTATGAATGGCTATGGTGTATGCCCTTCTTTTTGGCTGTACAGTGATTTTGATAGATCTGGTGGTGAAGGTTCTGTAGTATATTGTGAAATTGATGTTGTTGAACTACAACAATTTGATTGGTTCAATAATCATTTAGATGACATCTATGATTCTGATCATAATTTACATCTGGTAAAAAAAGAAAATGGGAAAGATGTGTGGTACAGACCAAAACAAAACGTTGCAACCCA
>NZ_JBAWDL010000149.1:0-5885 GCF_049590715.1 Flavobacterium sp. | reverse complement strand
ATCTGTATGTTCTCCTAGTCCTGGTGAACCAAGGGTAGAAGTTAAGTATTCTCCATCAATTTTTATAGGGCAACGGGTCGTTTCATATTCAAAACCATCTCCCATTCGTACTTTTTGAAGCATGTCTAAAGCTTTGAATCCGTCGTGAGCAAAGAGTTCTTCCCAGTCCATTACTTTGGCACACCAAATATCTGCTGGTTCTAAAATACTCAACCAATGTTCACTCGTATTGGTGAACAAATGATTGGCCAAAATCTTTTTGATTTCGTCACGTTCTGTAAACCAACTCGCCTTTTCAGGATAATTTAGTAAAGCTTCACAGCCAATTAGTTCCCCTATAAAAGGAATCGCTCCCATGGCTAGTGACATATAACCTGATTGCGTTTGATAAATTCCGTAAGGCGCTCCTAAATAAGCATGTGCACTATTACTTTCTGGACGTACTGTGGGTTGACCTCCAACGTGGTAAAAAGTAGTAATTGATTCAAATTGAAAATCAATAATCGTTTCTAACATACTGATGGAAATTTTAGAACCCAAGCCCGTTTTTGCCCTTTTAATCAAAGCGGCTAAAATTCCTTGTGCCAAATGTGCTCCAGTTAAAATATCGACAATTGACAAACCAACAGGAATGGGACCATCTGAATTTTTACCGTTCAACCAAGTCAATCCTGACAATGATTGTACTAATAAATCTTGTCCGGGTTTTCCTTTCCAAGGACCTTCAGCGGTGTATCCTGAGATGTCACCGTAAACGATAGACGGATTTATTTTTTTGATAGTTTCATAATCAAAGCCCAATCTTTCAATTACACCAGGTCTAAAATTATGTACAAACACATCCGCTTTTGCAATCAATTTTAGTACTTGCTGTTTATCGGATTCCAACTTTAAGTCGGCTTGAAAACTTTCTTTATTTCGATTAATAGCTCTAAATGTGGAAGATTCTCCGTTTAAAATAACATTCGAAACATATAAATGACGGCAAATATCGCCAGTTTCAGGTCGTTCTACTTTGATGACACGCGCCCCTAAATCAGCCAAACGCAAAGTAGCGGATGGAGCCGATAAAAACTGACTCATATCAACGATTAAAATATCTTGTAATGGTTTCATTTTCTTTAGTGTTGCGAGTTACAAATTAAATTCGGCTCTAATAGCATCCGTGTGCTGTCCTACACGAGGTGCTGGTTTATTAGCAAAAATACGCTTATCATCAACACGAATAGGACAACGTAAAGTATGAACTTCTTCGCCTGAAAGTAATTCTAGCTTTTGGTCCATTTGCAATACTTTATACCCTTCGTGATTCAATAACCTTTTATAATCATACACATCCGAACACCAAATTCCTTCTGGTTCTAAAATGTCCAGCCACTCTTGGGTGTTTCTTTTAATTAAAAAGGCTCTCAGAATATCCATGATTTCATCTCTTTGTGTGAACCAAGAAACAGAATTAGTATAATTCGCTAATTCTTTACAATCCAAAATTTCTCCCAATCGAATCAACGATCCCATGGCCAAAGCTATATAACCATCATTGGTTTGGTATTCGCCATAAGGAGCTGACAGATACGCATGAGCCGCACCTTTTTCGGCACGAATTGGTTTTTGATTGCCATCATTCAAATATGTGGTAATTACTTCAAATTGTAAGTCTAAAGTTGATTCAAGTAAACTTACTTCAACCCACGCTCCTTCATTAGTCTTAAAGCGTTTTAGAATGCTCGCTAAAATTCCGTGAGCTAAATGTGTTCCCGTAATAATATCCGAAATCGCAGCTCCCACTGGTACTGGATCATCGTTTTTATTTCCCGTTAAATTTACAAATCCCGACATCGATTGTACTAATAAATCTTGTCCGGGTTTTTTAACCCATGGGCCAGTCGTTCCATAACCTGTAACGGTACCATAGATCATTTTAGAATTGATGGCTTTTACTTTTTCGTAATCCAAACCAATCTTTTCCATCACACCAGGGCGGAAATTGTGTGTCATTACATCAGCACGAGCAATCAATTTCCTGATGCATTCTAAATCCTCAGGATTTTTTAAATCGGCTGCATAGGATTCTTTATTTCTATTAACGGTATGAAAAACCAAACTACTGCCATCCAAAAATAAATTTTTAAGTGCAATTTGTCTTCCTGCCTCTCCATGAACGGGTCTTTCTATCTTTATTACTCTTGCTCCCAAATCCGCCAATCGCAAACCCGCTGACGGACCCGCCATAAATTGGGCAAATTCAAGAACTACAATTCCTTCTAGTGGTTTCATGTTTGATGTTTTGTTTTAATGATTAGTCTATAGTATTTAGTTCTAAGTTAGTAGTTGTTATGATATTAGTATATGCTAATTACTATTCACTAGTTACTAATAAACTATTTTTATATATCTAATGACTTTATATACAACTCATTCAACTGGGTCAATAAAGCAACTTCATCTCCTCCATTCATCAAGTAATTACGAATGGGAGCTCCTGCTCTATCTTGAAAATACATATGTCCGTTGTAACGAGGACGTAAAAAGGCTCTGTCTAAACCAGGTAATGTATTTTTGAAATAATCAGCGGTTAGGCTATTTGTATATTCATCCGTCCACGCTTTACGGTGTCCAGGTTGTCCTCCACCATCAAAGAATACTGTTTTTTGAATTGCTTCAGAACCTACGTATTCTACATATTTCATGATGGTTTCTAATTCGGTAGCTTTAGCAGAAACCGCTAATCCTGTTCCTCCTAAAGTTGAAATTGCTCCAACACCATTGATTTCAATCATATCATGAAAATGCAATAATTTACGAGCATATCCATTACGGCTGTAATTAGAATATCCGTAAGCCCACGGACAATACCCATATTTATCAGTCAATGTCATTGCTTCATATACTTTGATTGGATTCCAATCATACATAGCTGGATCCATTTCGACTGCTAGGGCACGTAACATTTTTAAGGCTTCAACACCTACTTTTTGGCTTACAACATGTTCTTTTGATGTACAAACATCTTCACCTAAATTGCAACACATCATATAAAAATTCATCAAAGTATCTTGAGGAATTCCAGGCATAATTACCAAACCTTTTTTTGCCAAAGCTAATAAGTCATCATAGTTTTTTGGCAATTCCAATCCTTTTTCAGCAAAAATATCTGGACGGCTCGAAGCAACCGGTGTTGCTGCATCAATAGCCAACGCATATTGATGTCCGTTTGATGTATAACTCTCATGTGAACGTCCAACAGTATTTTCAGCTAAATTTGCTAAAAATGCTTTTGGTAAATATTCGTCTAAAGGTAAAATAACATTTGTTTTACCTGCAAATCCAGCCCAAGGGTGGTCGATTACCAATAAATCGTAGCGTTCTGCTAGTTTATCAATGGGTTCATCAGCAAACGCTTGTAATGATCTTTTTTCCCAAGTAATTTCAACACCAGGGTTTAATTCTGAAAATCGTTGCGCAGTTGCAACCATTGACGTAAAACCTCTGCTGTGATTCCAAGTAATTCCTTTTAATTGAATTGTTTTTGTACTCATTATAATATTTATTTTCTTTTAATTTTTGTCGCTAGGCGCTTTTTTTGCTAAAAATATTCAACTTTAAACTAGTGAATCTGAACCCAACATACTTCCGTAGGTCATTACAACAAAGGAAATTATTAATATTGCCAAAGCAACTAATAAGGTACTATACGTTCTTTTTGAAACTTTCACCCATTCTTTCATAATTAAACCAACGGCATAACTAAAGAAAATTAGCATTGACATGTGAATTACCCAGCTTGCAAATTTGTAGGCACCCATTTGAACATGTCCAATTCCGTAGAAAAAAAACTGTCCGTACCACAATGCCCCACTAAGGATAGACATTCCCATATTCAACATAAAATTTTTACGCCCAATTCCTTTTACATCAATTAATTCTTTAAGGGTACCATTCTTAAAACCGGCAATTGAAAACCAAATAAAATTTGTAATAAATGCGCCACCCGTTGACAAGATTAAATTGGCATTTCCTTCAAAATTTCCAGCTCCGTATTGACTAGCTATTTCCGCAACTGGAGCTCCAACTTCTAAAGAAATTCCGAACACAGCCGATAGAACACCTGCTATAATAGTTAGGGTTAAACCCTTTTTCATATTAAAAGTTAAAGGTTCACCATCATTAACACTTTCCAATTTTAAATCCTTTTCTTTCCTATATCCAGCAACCCCACAAACAATAATACCTATAAGTGCCAAAAACATCCCTAAAAATATAATTCCTCCACCTGGACCATTAAATTTCTGCATAAAAGTTCCGTGCATTAATAAAGGAACAATAGTTCCTAAAATGGCGGAAATACCAATAGATATGGTATAAGTAAGTGAGTAACCAATATGTTTAATAGCAAAACCAAAACACATACCGCCAAAACCATAAACAACACCTAATAATGTAGCGTTTATTAATACTTCAGAAGAAGCATCACTAAAAACACGCATTAAATTAGGAACCGTTAAAAAACCAATTAAAAACGGAAAAATAAACCAAGCAAATGATGCTTGCACAATCCAATAGGAGTCCCAAGACCACTTTTTTACTTTTTGAAAAGGAACGTAACAAGTTGATGCGGCTACACCACCAACTGCATGAATCAAGGTACCTAATAACGGATTTGCCATGTGTCTTTAAATGTATTTAGTTGATTTAATTAATTTATATACAAAAATACATTTTATATATGAAAACACCAAAATCGAAATAGATTTATTAATTTTGTATTTCAAAAATAAAAATGGCTAAAACATCACCTACTAAATATAATACTCCAGCGTTAGATAAAGGCCTAGATATTATAGAATATTTATCTGCCGAAGGCATTCCCTTAACGCAAGCTGAGATTGCTCATGGTATTAACAAAACGCCCAGTGAAATTTACAGAATGTTGGTTTGTTTAGAAGAAAGAGGTTATATAATACGCGGATCTAACGCAGGAAAATATCGCTTATCATTAAAAATGTACAGCCTTTCTCATAGACATACACCTTTTGATGAACTAAAAAGAGTTGCCCATTACCCAATGCAATCTTTATCAGAAACCACAAGACAGTCTTGCCATTTAAGTATAATAAATAATGACAAATTATTGATTATTTCTCAAATGAGAAGCCCAAATGCAGTTTCACTTTCTATTGAAGAAGGAACACATTTTCCTTTATCAATGACTGGTTCTGGAAGAGTCCTTTTGTCTATGTTTTCTGAAGATGTGAGAAAAGAGATTTTGTCTAGAGATGAACATTTTAAAAAATGGAGTAAACAAGAGCAATTAAACTTATTAGAATCTATAAAACAAGTTAAAGTTGATGGGTTTCGCCATTCCGATAGTAAACTAACTAGTGGTGTTACTGACATAGCAGTTCCAATAGGCTTAGATGATTCTGATTTACGCGCTGTTTTAGCTGTGTCTGTATTTACATCAAGTTTACAAAATGAATTGAATATAGAATCAATTTTAAAGGCTATGAAAAATACTCAGCAAGAAATTAATGAATTAATTGGAGCATAAACAACCATTTAATTTAAAGAAGCATTAATTTTTTCTATACTTACACCCAATAGTTTTTCAGAAATTTGACATAATTCATTTTCTTCACCTTCAAAATGATAGATAGCCTGCCAATGGTTTGGCTTTCACCAACTTTTAATTCCTTTGCACTTGATGAAGTTTCTATTTCGTAAAATGATCCAAAAGAACCAGCGGTCTCTGTAATACCTTCATTAAAAACATTCACAACATCTCCTCTATAAGGATAACAACACTACACCCTCTGGAATAGCTTAATTCTACTGTTTTTTGTTTAAATATCGCAATTAATTGTTCAGCTTTTGTTACAAGTCCA
>NZ_JBAWDL010000148.1:0-1760 GCF_049590715.1 Flavobacterium sp. | reverse complement strand
CGCCTGCTAACACACGTCTTGCGCCATTTGCGAATTTAGTGGAATTACCGTTTTTAAATCGTATTTTCGTTAAGCCGAAAATACTCGTCTTCGTAAGTCGCAAACGGCGCAAGGTGCGAGAACGTTAGCAGTAATGCGGTTGGACGAAAAAAAACACAAAAAACTAATATTATTTTTCCAAAAAGGTAACATATAACAAATAGAAAATATGCAAATAAAATACATACCAAGTAAAGGAATTATAATTGATGATAATGAAATATATTGGAATGAAAAACGAAGCATAATAAGAAATTATCTAGAAAACAAACATCAAGAAGATGATAGCATTATCACAATGGATGCATATTTTGAAGGTGAAGAACCGAAAATATTTAATCAAAAAAGAGATATTTATCAAAATTTTCATTCCGAAGAAAATCTATTTTTTTTAAGTTACGATGAAAATGATGAGTTAATAGAATTTGAATTTCATATTGATATTGATGTTCAAATTGAAAATATTAATATAAAATCGGGACAAGAATTAGCCGAAATTATCAATAACTTTGAAACTAATTCTCATAAAGTCTTTGAAATTGAACAAGGTAATTATCTAATTCCTTCTCTAAAAATTAGTTTGATGGATGATGAATATATGGGTGGAGATAGCGAAAATACACTTTCATATTTTTACGTTGCAAAAGACATTTCTCATTTAGAAGAAGAAATAATTGAATAAAAAACGAAAGCACTACTGCTAACACACGTCTTGCGCCATTTGCGAATTTAGTGGAATTATCGTTTTTATATCGTATTTTCGTTTAGCCGAAAATACTCGTCTTCGTAAGTCGCAAACGGCGCAAGGTGCGAGAACGTTAGCGGTCAGTTTAGCGCAAAACGGGAGAAATCGCAATTAAATAAGCAAAAATGAGTACAGAAAACAAAACTGAAATAGCAAATGGAATTGGTATTGCTTCAGAAAAAGCGTTAGACTTTGTTGAAAAGTTAATTGCTGGACCTCTAATGGAAGGAACAGGTATATTCACTGATAAAGTGAATTTTTGGAGATTTAAAAACCGAATAAATATAATCCTAAAAGCAAAAGAATTTTTAAAAAGTAAAGGAATTGAAGTGCCTAAAAAAATTCCAATAAAAGACTTAACAACCTTGTTAGAATATGCTTCATTTGAAGAAGAAGAAATTATGCAAGATAGTTGGGCTAAATTATTAGCCAACACTTTAGACCCAAAAAATCAATTTAATGCTTGTCATATTTTCAGTCAATTATTAAATCAATTATCAGTTAATGAATTTTATCTTTTAAATTTTATTTATTCAAGGTGTTTCTTAATGTCCAGTGAAGATAGACCGTATTTTGAAAAAGCAGAATTGGTTAGAAAAAGTTCCACAGATTATCAAACAACAATTCTATTAATTGACAACTTATTAAGATTAAGACTAATAGAGGAAAAACCACCAAAATTAAAAAATAATTCTGGAACAATGTATTTATACACAGAAGACGAAGAAATTCCTGAAAATGAAATAATATCTTCTGAATCTTTTAGATTAACAAAATTTGGAGTAGAATTAATACGACAAATTACAAATTAAAATATCAAAAAGAAAAAAACCGAACCGCTAACACACGTCTTGCGCCATTTGCGAATTTAGTGGAATTACCGTTTTTTATCGTATTTTCGTTTAGCCGAAAATACTCGTCTTCGTAAGTCGCAAACGGCGCAAGGCGCGAGAACGTGTGTGACTTGAACAACAAC